>NZ_JBIWFC010000023.1:0-13015 GCF_044762845.1 Lysinibacillus sp. NPDC096382 | reverse complement strand
CAAAAAACATCTATTGGCCTAAAGTCTCCGGCGGATGTCACGGAATTATGGGGCGAAATTAATAAAATAAAAAGAATCTGCTGCTTTCCAAAGAAAGCAACAGATTCTTTTTTTAAGAAAACAGGGAAAGAAATTTTTCCTTTCCCTGTTTTAAAGACTTATGTTAAACAGTAGGTTCGTCAGTACCCCATTGTTTTTTCTCTTTTTTGTGTATTTGCCCATCTGATTTTTTCATTTCACGAACTTTAAGTGAATACCAGATTTGTGCAGCAATACAAATGGAAGAATACATACCTGTAATTAAACCAATCAATAACGCGATTGAAAAGTTTTGAATCGACGGTGCACCTAAAATAAGAAGTGACACAGTAACGATAATAACCGTTAACACTGTGTTAACAGATCGACCCATCGTTTGACGTAATGATTTGTTAACGATATCCGCTAACACTTCACGGTCTTTAATCGTATCATATCGATCTAAGTTTTCACGCATCCGGTCAAACGTAACGATCGTATCATTAATCGAATAACCGACAATCGTCAGTACAGCTGCAATAAACGTAATATCGACTTCTAAGCGCATAAAGCTAAATACAGCAACAATTAAGAATACGTCATGTAGTAACGAGACAATGGCTCCAATACCCATGCGCCATTCGAAACGAACCGCTACATAGATAATGATACCGATAGCCGCAAGAGATAAAGCTTTAATAGCATTTTTCACAAGCTCTTTACCGACAGTTGGGGACACTGTACTTACACCAGGTTCATGACCATATTTTTTGCCCGCTTCTTTTTTGAATTTTAAAATTTCTGCTTGCGATAGATCATCTTTATAACGGATAACCGCAGAGTTGTTCTTTTCACCTGCCAAAACGATATCTTCAGATGAGAAGCCGATGCTATCTAAGTATTTAGATACTTCTTCTTTAGTTAAAGTTTGATCCGCTTCAATTTGAACACGAGTACCACTTTGGAAATCAATACCAAGGTTTAGACGGAATATACCAAGAACCACTAAACCGGCTACAAGGATAGCTAATGAGAATGTATAGAATTTCTTACGGTTGTGTACAAAGTCAAAACGATCAAATTTCGTTGATAAATCTAATGTTCCGATATTTTCATCTAAGCTATGCTGTTTAGATTTGGCAATACCAAACCACGCTGAATTGTTAAAATAGCCACTGTTGACTAGTAAACCTAATAGTACACGAGAACCCCAAACAGCAGTTAAGAAGCTTAGTAAAATACTAATAATTAAAGTTGTTGCAAACCCTTTTACAGAGCTTGTCCCGAATTGGAATAATACAGCAGCTGCTAATAATGTAGTTAGCTGTGCATCAACAATTGCTGATAAAGACTGCTTCGAGCCGATTTGGAATGCTTGTTTAACTGAATAACCTACTCGTAGTTCTTCACGAATACGCTCCGCTGCTAAAATATTCGCATCAACTGCCATCCCTATACCGAGCACGATAGCTGCAATACCCGGAAGTGTTAACACTGCATTAATCCAATCGAATACAACTAATACTAGGAAAGTGAAAATCGCAAGTGTAATAATGGATATAAAGCCAGGTAAACGATAGTAGAATAGCATAAATAAGAATATTATTACTACCCCCACAACACCTGCCAAAATTGTACTTTTCAGTGCTTGGTCACCAAATTGTGCACCTACCGAAGTAGAATAAATTTCATTAAGCTTTACTGGTAGTGCTCCAGCATCTAAAATACCCGCTAGATTTTTTGTTTCTTCAACTGTGAAATTCCCGCTAATCATTACATCTGTTGTATTTAATGTTTGGTTAACTGTTGCTGCAGATGCATAGCGAGGCTTCGCTTTTTGTGATTCAGCTTTATATGAATCAACACCTTCTTCAAAGTCTAACCATACAACGAGTAAATTTTGACCTGCTGGTTTAGCGGCAATTTTACTAGTTATATCAGCAAATTTCTTTCCATCTTTTAATGTTAGGGAAACAATTGGACGATTTTGCTGGTCAAAGGAATCCTTAGCGCCACCTGGCTTTAAGTCATTACCATCCAGCAATATATTGTCATCGACATCACGGAATGTTAAATTTGCAGTTGTAGACAATAGTTTACGTGCTGATTCTTGGTCTTCGACACCCGCTAATTGCACACGAATACGATTTTTGTCTTCAACCTGAATGCTCGGTTCACTTACCCCGATTGCATTTACACGTTGGCTAAGAGCTGTTGCTGTTGCCGACAAAACACCCTGTGTAATTTCTTCTCCCTTGTGTAATTCCTTCACCTCATAAAGAACCTCAAACCCGCCTTGTAAGTCAAGACCTAGCTTAATGTCCTTTAAGACGCCGCCTACAGTCGTACCGATGGTTGCTGTAAAAATAACCATTAGTAGTACGAATGCAACTATACGACTTTTTAGTTTCATTTATAAATCCTCCTCGAATTGTGTAAGGCAATTCCTTACACTACAAACAAGTATAATAGCAAGTCCTTTTGAAACGTTTATTCCTCCTTTTCCTTTAGAATAATGTTGCCTGTGCTTCAAAAAGGTTGCTCTACTTATTTCAATCGTTCATAACGCGCAAATTTATCCCTGTATTTGTATAGGTGTAATCCCTCCAAATTTACAAAAGTTATTAGGAGGTTTTTGAATAAATATACTTATACAAATAAAAAAAGCGCAACACACTCATTATGAAACACGTTGCGCTTGGTGTCAATTCAACACTTTTAGTATTCTTTTATTATTTGACAAATTTCACACTTTCTTCTTAAGTTTTAACCGGACCAAGTAGCATTTTTAACTCTTCCGTATTCAATTCTGTAAACCAATCATTACTTTGTAAAAATTCTACCTGATTAAATGATACGATATCGGACGGTGATACTGAAAAAATAGTGGAGATAATTTCATGTAAACGTAATTGTTCAATATTTTTTTTGCGCCATTTTTTTTCTATACAGAAACGCCATAGCTCTTCTGCTGTAATCGCATCGTATTGATAATGTTTAAACTCTTCCATCTTACTATCAATTGCAGGACGAATTTTTTCAAATAGTTGCTCATACTGCATACTCATTTTGAATCATCTCCAATCAAAGTTGTATCGTAAGACATGTCTGCATACAAATAGTGTAAATGAATTTTTGTGGCTTGAGAAGGGACGGATGGCATGAGTTCTTTTGTACGGGGTACACTATTTTTAATGTTCGTAATTTTTTTATCGAAACTCTTTGGCTTCTTTTATAGAATGCAGTTTATGCGTATCGCTGGTGAAGAGGCAGTCGGCATTTATATGACCGTCTATCCGGCGTTCATTTTCTTCATCTCACTCATTCAACTTGGACTACCTATCGCTGTGGCAAAAATTGTAGCAGAGTTACTAGCAAAAAACAAACGCGAGGGCATCTTTGGTGTTATGCGTACGGCTATACTTTGGTCATTTATTGGAATGATCATCTTTATGCCGATTGTTGCACTTACAATACCATATATTTCGTCTACTCTTTTACATAATGAACAAACAACATTCACGCTTTGGATTGCACTCTTTGCTGTACCAGTGGCAGTTGGTTCTGGATTATTGCGCGCTTATTTACAGGGTATTGCGAAAATTACACCAACAGCTTGGTCTCAAATGATTGAACAAATTATTCGCATTAGCTTCATCACATTTACACTGCCTTTTGTCGCTGCCTATGATAACGCTGCCGTTACAGCAGCCACTGCTATGGGTATTACGCTTCTAGCTGAAGTTGTTGCTTTCTTGTATTTGTGGATGCATTATATTGTCTCAAAGAAAAAATTATTGACACGGAAAAACAAAATCGAGGCTTATCCTGCCTCCCCGATGTTGCGGATTGCCCTTCCTTCTGCAGGAAGCAGGCTATTTGGATCTTTTACTTGGTTTTTAGAGCCGATCATTTTTTTAAAGGCTTTAACAATGGCTGGATTAACGGCCTCCGCAGCAACAATTTTATATGGGGTTATTTCGGGTGTACTAGTCCCACTATTATTATTCCCAGCCTTTGTATCTGCTGCACTTTCGATTGTCCTTATACCGGCTGTTAGTGATGCCGTTGCACGCCAGCATATACCACTCCTACAGGAACGCATTTCTGTATCATTGCGACTATCATCCTTAGTGGGCTGTGTGGCTGCTACGTACTTTTTCGTTCATGGAGACGACTTAGCTATAAAGCTCTTTCACTTACAAGAAAATCGTGGATATGTGAAAATATTGGCCCCAATTTTTTATTTTTATTATATACAAAGTCCATTGCATTCTATATTACAAGCAATCGGTGAGGCTCGTGCAGCAATGATGAACTCCATTTACGGTGGTCTTGGTAAACTCTTTGTTATGTTCGTACTTGCTTCTCAGCCTGGAATACAGGAAAAAGGTGCTGTTGTAGCAATTGGCTTTGGCGTTTTATTAACTTCATTCTTGCATATTGCAACAGTAAGACAGCGCAAAAATTTGCGTGCTGGCTTTAGAATGTTTGTAGTGCCATATAGCTGCTTTATTGCTGTTTGTGTTACTCAGTATTTCCTGATGCAAATTATGCCACTGCCTTTTATTTTAAGTAGCTGTGTAACCTTATTTTTACTATTTACTTTCTTACTATTTACCAATCAGTTGCGCATAACTGATTTGCGCTACCTTCGTAAGCTGGCCAAGAAAGTTTAAGATTCTTTCAGCTGGATATGAAGCCGATCTTCCTCCCAAACACAAAAAAATACAGTGTTACTATCCGTAATATTATTTTTAGCAAGCTCTGCCATTAACCAATCAGTATCTTTATGCAAGACCTTTAAATGCCTATCCTGAATATCACCGTCGATAATAAGTGGGTAAACAAATGCCTTTTCATCTTTTTGGTATACGGACAAATTGCCGGAGGGCTCTAGATAGGCATAAGCAATATCTGTGACGGAAGCATTTCCGTTTTCGCGTAATTGTTGACACAAATCATCTAAATTATAGCGTTGCTTGCGCATTTCACTTTCTAAAATGACACCATCTCTTATAAGCATTACTGGATCACCATCAACTAGGTCACGGAATTTTTTATTTTTGAGTGAAATATATGCAGTTATTATTTGAATGAAAAACAATATGATGATTGGCAAAATTACATTAAATAATGGACTTTCGAAATCATCAAGTGCAAATGCAGCAACCTCAGCCATTAAAATGGATACGACTAAATCTATTACAGACAATTCGCCGACCTCACGTTTACCCATTAAACGAAAAATTATTAGGATAAACACATATAAAAAGCATGTTCTAAAAATAATCGTAAAATATTCTTCCATGCAGTCACCCCCATACAATAAGGTGACCGTATAGGTTACTTTTTATACAAAAAAGCCTTGTCAAAAATGAATTCTGCATTTTGACAAAGCTATAAATATGGTATAAGGCGTTGTCCGCTTTTTGGACAACGCCTTTAAGATTAATTTCGCCTTGGCGCAATTGCGTCCGAATTTTGAATTGTGCAGGCACAATTCATTCCTTTGAAAATCCGTGACATCCGCCGTAGGCTTTAGACCAACGTGATGTTGGTCACTCAGCCGGTGTTACTGTCGCTGTCGCACAAATAACTTGCCACAAGACGTGGCGTTCTTAGACTGAGTTCCTCTATTTCAGTAGGTTTTTGGCATGCCACGGAAAAGGAATCTCTACCCTATTCATCTCATTTTAAGATGCGGAAATTTTCTACTGAAAGAAGATAAATATTAGTTATTTACAATACGTCCGATTGCCTGACGATCAAATTTTACGCGCACATTGTCTGCGATTTTTAATGTTATAGTTGTGTCCTCAATTGAGTCAATCTCACCATGTAAGCCACCGATTGTAATAACTTTATCTCCACGTTGCAAATTAGTCTGCATATTTTGTGTTTCCTGCTGTCTCTTTTTAGCAGGGCGGATTAAAATAAACCACATTGCAACGAACATGATTAAAATCATGATTAAGCCAGAATATTGTTCCATCATTTTTGCCCCCTTTCCAATTCTTAATTAGTATAGACTATTCCACCATAAAAAAGCGACGGACAAGCCCAAAATTTTTCTATATTACTAATATTTTTTCTAAGATAGACAATTTTTTGCTAGAAATATTCACATTTCACACAAATTTACATGACTTTTTACTAATATTAGAAGTTCTTCGCGTTTGGTCCATTAAAGCCGTATTTCTCGAAAAATTCTTCTCGGAAATCACCCAGACGGTCCTCACGTATTGCCTCACGTACTTGTTCCATTAGCTTCAATAGGAAGTGTAAGTTATGATAAGTCGTTAAACGGATACCAAACGTTTCTTCTGTACGGATTAGATGACGAATATATGCGCGTGAATAGTTTTTACATGTATAGCAATCACAGTTAGGATCAATTGGTCCGAAATCACGTGCATATTTTGCATTTTTAACAACTAAACGACCTTCAGATGTCATTAATGTGCCATTACGGGCAATACGTGTTGGTAATACACAGTCAAACATATCAATACCACGAATAGCACCATCGATTAATGAGTCAGGTGAACCGACACCCATTAAATAACGTGGTTTATTCGTTGGCATTAACGGTGTTGTAAACTCTAACACTCGGTTCATAACATCCTTAGGCTCACCAACAGATAGCCCCCCAATTGCATAACCTGGGAAATCTAGCTCTACTAATGCTTCAGCAGAACGACGACGTAACTCCTCGAATTCTCCACCTTGAATGATTCCGAATAGGCCTTGGTCTTCTGGACGTTTATGTGCCTCTTTACAACGTTTAGCCCAACGAGTTGTACGGTCTACTGATTGCAGCATATAGTCATATGTCGCAGGGTAAGGTGGACATTCATCAAAAGCCATCATAATATCTGAGCCTAAATCATTTTGAATTTCCATCGCCTTTTCTGGACTTAAAAACAATTTGTCCCCATTCAAATGATTGCGGAAATGAACCCCTTCTTCTTCGATTTTACGGAATTGACTAAGTGAGAACACTTGGAAACCACCTGAATCTGTTAAAATCGGGCGATCCCAGTTCATAAATTTATGCAAGCCACCCGCTTCCTTAACAATATCATTACCTGGTCGTAGCCATAAATGATACGTATTTGACAGAATAATACCTGCATTCATGTCCTTTAATTCCTCAGGTGACATTGTTTTAACAGTTGCTTGTGTACCAACAGGCATAAAAGCTGGCGTTTCAAAAGAGCCGTGTGGTGTATGCACGATGCCAAGGCGTGCTCCTGTTTGCTTACAAGTATGAAGTAGCTCATAACGAATTGCTGGTTGTGTCATATTATAAAAATTCCTCTCTTATCTAAAGTAAAAACAGTACTCCGATTTTTTCTTTATTCTCCTTTTGGACGAATAAACATAGCATCACCAAAGCTAAAGAAACGATAGTTTTCTTCTACAGCTTGATGATATGCACTTAAAATTGATTCTCTTGTTGCAAGCGTACTAACAAGCATTACAAGGGTAGACTTTGGTAAATGGAAGTTTGTGATTAAACCATCTACAATAGTAAATTCATATCCCGGATAAATGAAAATAGACGTCCAACCTTGTTCTGCTCGCACTTCGCCTTTATATTTAGAGCCGATAGTTTCTAGTGTACGTGTAGAGGTAGTACCAACTGCAATCACTTTTCCACCATTACTCTTTACTCGATTTATGCTAGATGCGGTTTCTTCCGTTACACTATAAAATTCAGCATGCATTTCGTGATTTTCAATTGAATCTACGCTTACAGGACGGAAAGTTCCAAGTCCCACATGTAAAGTGATAAATACAACTTCGACCCCTTTTGCTTTTACTTGCGCTAATAATTCTTCTGTAAAATGCAAGCCTGCAGTTGGTGCTGCAGCCGAGCCACGCTCTTTTGCATAAACGGTTTGGTAACGATCCTTGTCCTCTAATTTTTCACGAATATATGGAGGTAGAGGCATCTCACCAAGTTGCTCTAAAATTTCATAAAAAATCCCATTATATTTAAACTCAAATGTACGCCCACCATGATCAAGCTCTCCTGTACAAGTAGCTGTCAGTAAGCCATCTCCAAATGTTACAACTGTGCCGACTTTTACACGTTTGGCTGGTTTAACAAGTGTTTCCCATTCATCCGTACCTGCCATTTGCTTTAATAGCAGTACTTCTATATGAGCACCCGTTTCCTCTTTAACGCCCATTAAACGCGCTGGTAAGACCCTTGTATCATTTAACACAAGGCAGTCTCCCGCTTGTAGCTCATCTAAAATATGAGCAAAATGATGATGCTCTACATTTTTCGAGCCTGGCGTCACTACCATTAAACGACTAGCTGTACGGTCCAAAAGTGGTGTTTGTGCAATAAGCTCTTCTGGCAATTCAAAATCAAAATCTTCTACACGCATGAAAATACTTCCTTCTTCTAGGTTTGTTGGGGATATTCATATCCAAAATGTTCGTAGGCTGAATGTGTTGCCACACGTCCACGTGGCGTACGCTGTATAAAGCCAATTTGCATCAAATATGGCTCATACACATCTTCAATCGTTACACGTTCCTCGCCTATAGATGCTGCCAGCGTATCTAAGCCTACAGGGCCACCACGGAAGCGCTCAATCATATTGGTCACAAGTTTATGGTCAATATGGTCAAGCCCTCTAGGATCGACTTGTAATAGCTCAAGCGCTTGCTTAGCAAGTCCCTCCGTTATCATACCATCTCCGAGCACCTGTGCATAATCTCGCACTCGTTTTAGCAAACGGTTAGCAATACGGGGTGTACCACGCGAGCGTGTCGCCATTTCAAGCGCTGCTACTTGCTCAATCTCAACATCAAATAAATGCGCACTACGTACAACAATTTCTGCAAGTGACGTATTATCATAATACTCTAACCTCAACAACACGCCAAAGCGATCTCTTAAAGGTGCTGATAATGCGCCAGCTCTTGTTGTTGCACCAACGAGTGTAAATGGCGGTAAATCAAGTCGGACAGAACGCGCTTCAGGGCCTTTACCAACGACAATATCTAAACAAAAATCCTCCATCGCAGGATAAAGCACCTCTTCTATGGCACGAGGCAGGCGATGAATTTCATCGATAAATAGCACATCCCCTGGTTCAAGTGAGCTTAAAATAGCTGCTAAATCTCCAGGACGTTCGATCGCAGGGCCGCTAGTCATGCGCACATTGACATTCATTTCATTGGCAATAACAGCAGCTAATGTAGTTTTACCAAGTCCAGGCGGTCCATATAGCAGCACATGATCTAAACTTTCCTGACGAAGCTTTGCCGCTTCAATGAAAATTTGTAAATTCTCCTTGACCTTATGTTGACCAATGTATTGTGCTAATCTTTGTGGCCGTAAAGATAATTCAAACTGTTCATCATAGCTACCCGCCTCACTAGCAATCATACGTTCAGACATGTACTTCCCCCCCTTTCACTATTTTAACTTTAATAGCAATTGTAAAGCTTGTTTCATAAATGCATCTGTTGTTTCAAGCTTGTCGTTTTCTTCGAGCTGTGGACGTATTTTTTCTAATTCTTTTTCAGAATAACCAAGTGCCATTAAGGCAAGAATAGCTTCTTCAAGCTCATGTTTATATGGATTCACACCAAATAACGGTAGCTCATCTTCTGTACTTGGTAGCTCAATAGTCTCCAACAATCCGCTAAGTTTACCTTTTAAATCTAGAATCATTTGACGTGCCGTTTTCTTACCCACACCAGGGAACTTTACTAAAAATGATTCATCTTCTCGTTCAATGGCACTGATAACCTGTTGCGGGTTCCCAGTAGCTAAAATAGCAAGTGCACCCTTCGGTCCAATTCCTGACACTAAAATAAGTTTACGAAACAGTTCTCGCTGATCTAAATTTGGAAAGCCATATAACACTTGTGCATCCTCACGTACATGCAAGTGAACAAAAATTTGTTGTTCAAGGGCCGATGTCCGGAACGCAAATGGATTTGGTGTATTTAGCTGCCAGCCAATCCCTTGTTGTTCAAGGACGATATACTCAGGAGTTATACGCTTTACTTGTCCTTTTAAATAATCATACATTCTATAATCCCTCACAATCATCGTCTTCGATTATAGCATATTACGAACGAATGCTCGACTATAAGAAATAACACAAGTAGTCGTTCACATAACAAAAATGACCGCCAAAAGACGGTCATTTCTTTATCATTTTATCAATATCGTACCACAATTTTGGCCAATATGTGAGGGCCCGTTTTGTAAATGGCACTAAATAATCTAAAAATACCAGTTGTTGATTTAATGGTAAATCCACTGCAAAAAGCCATTCACGTAATAGCTCATTTGGATATTTTAAACGATGTAGCTTTTTTTTATCTAATCGTTTCAACTCTGGTAGCTCAGCAAATATTTTACCAAGGTCATAATCTACGGCAGGTAATACACGATGTAACCATAAAATGTATTCATCATCAGCTTCCCCAAGGTGAGCCAAATCAAAATCAATTAAACGTAATTCCCCATCTGAGCACCATAAAAAATTATGATGGACGACATCTCCATGTAAAAGCGTTGTTTCTTTTTCAGCTACATCTTCCTGAGCGATTAGCTGTAACGATTTCTCACTATAATGTAAAATTTGATTGATTTCTTCTTTTGTTAAAAATGCACGAAATTCATTCCGTCTGCTTTTAAAACGCATATGACGCATTTGCCATTTTAAAAGCTGTGAATAGGTGTGCAAACCTGGCACCCGCTGCCAAGCAATTTTTTTATGTGTATCATGTAATGTATTTAAGAGCTTTAGTGATTCCTTCCGATCCTTTTTATGTGCAAAATTAGCACTATGACTTCCTTCTTGCCAATCTTGCACGATTAAATACTCATCTTCACTTTTCATTAAAGGTAAGATTAGCGAGGGCTCCAGATGTCCAAGTCGTCGATGTATAACCCTTACCTTTTCCGCTATTTCTATCTGCTTTGCTCGTTTCACAAAATAATTTTTGGATTGATATTTATACTTCCAAATATTAGGTTTTACTTCTTCAATGATATACGCTTTTTCACCATCGATAAGGCGTCATCCCGCCTGGAGAAAAATGCGGTGACATCCATGGTCCTACCGAAGCATGTGGCATATGGCAATGTGACGGACATGGCATTGGGCATGGTGGTGGACATGGCGGTGGACAGTAACATGGGTCCATTTGCCACGTCGGCATCATGACTGGTTGTGCATGACAACCACATGGCTGTTCCATTTCCGGCATTTGCTGATATTCAGGGCTCATAGGGAAGAATGGAGATGTACTAGATTCTAAGAATTCTCCCACCCCAGCAACTTTTTCGCATCCCATTTCACATGATGGTTGCTCTGGCATTGTATACGCCTCAACTTGCGGTTCCATAGGCATTTGCATCGGCATTTGCATTGGCATCGGCCAATACATATGATGATGCACTGGCTGATGGCAGCTTGCACAATGTGGTACCGCTGGCATTTGCGGCATGATAAAAATCGGTTGCGGCATTGGTGCTGGTGGTGGCGCCTCCGGTTGGGCTACGGGCTGTGGTTGAATTTGAATTGGAGATACAGTTTGCTCTACACTTGGCATGACAACGTTTTGATTCCAGCTAAGTTCAACAGGCGCTGGCTGAGGCATCGGCATTGGCATTGGATAAGGAATTGGAATCATCTGTGGTTCTGGCATTGGTGGTGGTGGTACAATAATTGGTGGTGGCGTTGGTCTTTGCACCTCTTTTTCTTTAACGTGCCTTGTAGGTGACTCCTTGTGCATGTGCTCCTTATGCCCTTCTTTATGGGATTCTCTATGGCCATCTCTATGTCCCCCCTCTCTATGTCCTTCTCTATGCATTCCCCAATCTGTTTCTCGATGATGTTCTCTATGTGGTTCTTTGTGTATTTTTTCAGGTAGGATAATTTCCATGCCCGGTACAATATAATCTGGATTAGCAAGATGGGCATTCAGCCGCTTTAAATCTTCAAACGAAACTCCGTACTCTTTCGCAATCTTCCACAATGTGTCTCCCTTTTGGACAATATGAATACGCAATTTTTTCCTCCCTTCCTCTCTTCGTATCATATGTTCAATGTTTCATTTGGATACAAAAATTTCACGCAGTTGGAAATGCTTCATGGTACACTAGTTTTAAGGAAAACTGCTTCCTTTATTACAAGCAGAGGTGATCTCTTATGAAAAAAATGTTAGGCGAAGAACGCCGACTGCAACTCCTAGCACAACTAAAAAAAAGCGCAGCACCTATAACAGGGACGGACCTAGCTAAATTCGCTAATGTTTCTAGACAAGTCATTGTCAATGATATGACATTATTGAAGGCTAGAAATGAACCTATTATTGCAACTAGCCAAGGATATCTTTATATGCATCAGGAACAATTACAGCAAACTGTTGAACGTACAATTCCTTGCTTCCACACTGCTGAGGATGCAGAAGATGAACTTATAACAATAGTTGATTGCGGTGGTACAGTAAAAAACGTTATTGTTGAACACCCAATTTATGGGGAAATTACCGCATCCATTTTGGTTTCTAACCGTCATGAGGTAAAACAATTTATTCAGCGCGTCAATGAAACACAGGCAAGTTATTTATCCGAACTAACAGGTGGTACACATCTACATGTTATTTCTGCTCCTTCTGTTGACATTTTAGATTTAATTGAACTTACTTTACAAAAAAAGGGCTATTTAGTTGTAGATCAATAATTCAACAAACTTTCCTTAGCTGCTGGCTTTCACAAAGACTAGCAGCTTATTGAATTTAAATGGTTTACATGAACGCTCATTTAATATTTATATTGAACTTACTATTGCGATTTCAACAATCAGAACCACCAGTCTAACTGGTGGTTTGCTCTACGCGTGAAACGCTGTGGTACTGGCCCATGTCTAAAGACACATTGAAAGGTCCGCCAACCGCACTCCGTTTTCACGCTACCACTAAAGTGGTTTTATTATCTTCGCTTTTT
>NZ_JBIWFC010000022.1:0-83984 GCF_044762845.1 Lysinibacillus sp. NPDC096382 | reverse complement strand
AATGAGTGTGAAGTGGTGAGGGATATCCCTCACCACTTCACACTCATAAAAATATAAATTATTTCATTAAATAAGGTTGACTAATCGTAAGAAAGAGGCTGGGACATAACCCCTCTCTAAACTAAAAAGCCGGTGAAATTTTTTTCATAAAAAATAAGGACCACTTCTGATAAAATTAAGTCACCACAACCAAATTATACAGAAAGAAGAATCCTTATGTTTAAAGATTATAACATGAATCAATTAGTTTTGCCTTTAGATTTAGAAGTGAAGTTACAAAAGAATGACATTGTCTTCCATGTCCACCATTTAGTCGAAAGTATCCCGTCCAAAGCGTTTGAACCATTCCTTCGAAATGAGGGCTGTCCTGCCTACCATCCACGCATGATGCTTAAAATTATCTTATGTGCCTACACGCAATCTGTCTTCTCAGGGCGCAAAATTGAGGCTCTTTTAAAAGATAGTCTTCGGATGATGTGGCTAGCTCAAGGGTATGAACCAACCTACCGCACAATCAATCGATTCCGTGTTCAACCAGAGGTGAAAGAGTTGATTCGTCAATGCTTCGTTCAATTCCGCTGCCAGCTAGTACAGGAAAAATTAATTGATCAGGAAGCTATTTTTATTGATGGAACTAAGATTGAAGCAAATGCGAACAAATTTACATTCGTGTGGAAAAAGTCGATTGAGAAATATCATAACGGACTAATTGAAAAGTCAAACCAGCTATACGATGAACTACTTGAAAAAGAAATCATCCCAGAAATTGAACGGGAAAATGAAAAGGAATTAGCATTGGAAGACCTCGCTCAAATGGTCGATAAAGTAGATGAAGTGATTTCTGAATATAATCGAAAAATTGAGGACTCATCAGATGTAGCAGAGCGAAAGGCTTTAAGAACGGAACGGAAATTTCCAAAGAAAGCCCGCAAACAATTAATCGACTATATTGAACGCAAACTAAAATACCAAAGAGACTTCGAAATCTTTGACGAACGAAATAGTTACTCGAAAACAGACCCGGATGCGACATTTATGCGTATGAAAGATGACTATATGAAAAATGGTCAATTGAAGGCAGGTTATAACATACAAGTGGCAACAGAAGGTCAGTATGCGCTTGCCTACAGCATTTTTCCAAACCCAACGGATACACGTACATTAATCCCATTTTTAGATGAAATCGGACAACATTATTTTAAGCTACCAAAACATATCGTCGCAGATGCTGGATATGGCAGTGAACAAAATTATGATGATATCCTTTCGAATCGTAAGCGAGAAGCCTTAATCACGTACAACTTGTATGTAAAAGAACAGAAGAAAAAGTATAAGCAAAACGAATTCAATACAGCGAACTGGGATTATGATGAAGAAAATGATCGATACACATGCCCAAACCAACAACATCTTGTATTTAAATATCGTACCACGAAAACGGATAAGTATGTTTTCGCGCGTGAGTTTAAGGTATATGAATGTGAAGACTGTTCCGGATGCCCCCTCCGTTCATTATGTACAAAAGCAAAAGAAGGAAATAATCGTAAGTTAATGGTGAATGAGAAGTGGGAACAACAAAAAGAATATGTGAGAGCAAAGCTTTCAGAAGAAAAAACGAGTACCCTTTATCGTCAACGTAAAATCGATGTGGAACCAATTTTTGGATTCTTGAAGGCTAATTTGCGTTTCACCCGATTTTCTGTACGAGGAAAATCGAAGGTGGAAAACGAGATGGGCCTCGCATTAATGGCCGTGAATTTAAGAAAATTCACAGCCATTAGCTAAAAGCTATCTGGAGACAACATAAAAGATAGAGAAATCCGACTTTGAATGAATTCAAAGTCGGATTTCTCATGAATTGAAGCTAGTTATGTCCCAGCCCCTTTTTTATTTCCTTGCTATTCTTGACAATATTCTGAAAATAATTTACAATTCTTTTCAATAAATGCTAAGAAAAAGAATAGTAGCAAGCGGGCGTACTTAAAGAGAGCTGATGGTGGTGCAAATCAGTAGTACATACTTGCGAATGGGCTTTGGAGCAGCCTCATCAAATGTGAGGACGAATTTACTCCCCGTTACCGGAGTACTCAAAGCGCGCAATTTATGCGAATGAAGGTGGCACCACGGTTACTCGTCCTTTTTACAGAAGGATTGTAGTGACTTTTTTTTATGGAAAAATTAGAAAAGAGGAGTCGAGAGAAGATGAGTATAGTAGTAGAGAAAAAAGGATATTTCGGTGAATTTGGTGGTAGCTTTGTTCCTGATGAACTTCAAAATGTATTAAATATTTTAGATGAAAACTTCCAAAAATATAAAGACGATGAAGACTTTAATAAAGAGCTAGATTATTATTTCCATGAATATATTGGGCGCAAATCTCCACTTTATTTTGGTGAAAATTTAACAAAACAATTAGGCGGCGCAAAAATTTATTTAAAGCGTGAAGATCTTAACCATACAGGTTCACATAAAATTAATAACGTCCTTGGACAGATTTTATTAGCAAAGCGCATGGGTGCTAATCGTGTGATCGCCGAAACAGGTGCGGGTCAGCATGGTGTGGCAACAGCAACGGCTTGTGCAATGTTCGGAATGGATTGCACAATTTATATGGGTTTAGAGGATACAAAGCGTCAAGCATTAAACGTCTTCCGAATGGAGCTTCTTGGTGCAAAGGTAGTAGCTGTTGATAAAGGTCAAGGGCGACTAAAGGATGCTGTGGATGAAGCATTTGCTGACTTAGTGGAAAACTATGAGACGACTTTTTATTTACTAGGTTCTGCTGTAGGACCTCACCCATTCCCTTCAATGGTCAAGCATTTCCAATCCGTCATTAGCCGTGAAAGTCGTGAACAAATTATAGAAAAAGAAGGCAAGCTACCAGCAGCAGTACTTGCTTGTGTCGGTGGCGGCAGTAATGCGATCGGTGCGTTTGCGGAATATATTGCAGATGAAAATGTTCGCCTCATCGGCATTGAACCTGATAAGGCAGCTACATTAAATGAAGGAACACCCGGTGAATTACACGGCTTCAAATGTTTAGTACTGCAAGATACAGAAGGCAATCCACTACCAACGTATTCGATTGCCGCTGGACTAGATTATCCTGGTGCTGGTCCAGAGCATAGCTATTTAAAAACAATTGGTCGTGGAGAATATGTAACGGTGACGAATGAGGAAGTGCTTGAAGCATTCCAAGTGCTGTCAAAGGTTGAAGGAATTATTCCGGCACTTGAAAGCTCCCACGCAGTTGCTCATGCACTAAAACTTGCGCCAACATTATCACCGGAAGAGAGCATTATTATCAATATCTCTGGCCGTGGAGACAAAGACGTAGAACAAGTATTTCAAATGTTAAGTAGATAAAAAATGAAAGAGCGACTTCCCTTTGTGGAAATCGCTCTTTTAACTATACGAATGAAGCTAATTTCGGATAAATTTCTGTCACATTATCTCGAAGCTTTGCTTTCAGAAACTTTCCAACTGATGTTTTTGGAATTTCATCTAAAAATACTACATCATCCGGTACCCACCATTTTGCAAATTGACTTTCTAAAAATGCCAAAAGCTCCTCTTCACTTGCCGCCATTCCTTCCTTCAATACTACACAAGCTAGCGGGCGTTCTTGCCATTTGATATGCGGAATTGCAATAACTGCCGCTTCCAAAACAGCATCATGGGTCATTAACGCATTTTCTAAATCAACTGAGGATATCCACTCCCCACCCGATTTAATTAAATCCTTTGTACGATCTGTTATTTTGATAAAGCCATCCTCTGTTCGTACCGCAATGTCCCCTGTATATAACCAGCCGTCACGATAAGCATCATTTGTACGTTCATCACGATAATACTCGTGTGAAATCCATGGACCTCGCAAGCGTAACTCACCCATTGTTTCTCCATCCCATGGCACTTCGCCACTGTCATTAATAATGCTCGATTCAATACCGGCCATTGTCATTCCTTGCATTGCCCGCGATTCAATACGCTTTTCAATTGGCCATTCATCCATCCAAGACATATAATTTGATAACGCAACAATCGGCGTTGTTTCAGTCATTCCATACACGACGATATATGGAATGCCATACTGCTCTTCAAATGTACGAATAAGTCGAGTAGGTGAAGCAGAGCCACCACAACAAATAGCTCGTAGCGAACTAATATCTCGCTCACGTTTCTCCTGTTCCTGCAACGCGCCGATCCAAATTGTCGGCACTCCAGCTGTTAATGTAACCTTCTCCTGCTCCACTAAATCCAAAATGATTGCCGATGTGAATTGTGGGCCAGGCAATACCTGTGTAGCACCCACATTGACACTTGCAAACGGTAAACCCCATGCATTTGCATGAAACATTGGTACAATCGGCATCACGACATCACGTTCAGAAATGCCCATTGAATCAGACATACTTAGCATCATACTATGTAGCACTATACCCCGATGTGAATACACAACCCCTTTTGGATTTCCTGTTGTAGCACTTGTATAGCACATACCAGCAGGCTCATCTTCTTCTATATCCTCTGGGAACTCATAGTTTTCATCTGCTGCTGCTAATAAATCCTCATATGATAATGCATTCGGTAATGTCGTTTCTGGCAAAGTATCCTCATCCGTCATAATAATATAATGTTTCACTGTCTTGAGCTCGGGTGCAATGTTTTCAATAATTGGTAGCAAATCCACATCAATCATTAAAATTTCATCTTCTGCATGATTAATAATATAAATTAAATGTTCTTCTGATAAACGAATATTCACCATGTGCAAAATAGCGCCAGAACACGGTACCGCAAAATAAGCCTCTAAGTGGCGATGCTGATTCCAGGCAAAGGAGCCAATTTTCTTTCCTCTTGTCATCCCTAGCTTTGAAAGCGCATCCGCTAAACGACGTGTCCTCTTCGCCCATTGTCCATATGTTAGACGGTGAATCTTCTGTGGGCTCGTCCGTGAAATAATAGTCTTTCTAGCAAAATAGCTTTCTGCTCGTTTAAAAAAATTTGTTAATACTAACGGCGTCTGCATCATATAAACCATCCATCCCTTCGTCTTGTGAACTCCCTTTACATTACCTTTGTGAAATATTAATAGAGATATTTTGATTGAATACTATTAATATTCTGAATATTATTATATTGTAAAATCACAAAATACGCTATGTATTCCAAGGGGTATCGTCAGGAAAATGCGGATTTACAACGTTAAGGAATTTTCATTACTCCATAAGCATTTTTAAGTTATATTCAAAAACCATGCTTTGACATTGGCTAGAACATGGTAATTTAAATAATATAAATCTGCTAAGTTGATTTTTTCAGCTCATCTATTTATTGAATTCATTAACTGGAAGAAGTATTCAGGTTTGTGAGTCTTATTTAGGTTATACCATGAATGTAATGTATCTGGTGCAAATACATCTAATTTTTTCAGTACTTCCATCGCAAATTCCAGAGGAGCTACTCCTGATGCAGTAACCAAATTCTCACCAGATACCGCAGGTCCCATCTCATAAAATTTTTCTCCTTTATAATTAGGACAAACCATTTTAATATACTCTAAGTTATTGCTTGTATGCTTTCTAGAATCTAGGTATCCCATATTCGCAAGGGCCTCAGTTGCACCACAAATTGCAGCAACAATAGTGCCAAGCTTTAAAGCTTCGCCAATTTTTTTCATGATTGGTTGATGAATAACTTCTCCCCAAGTATTCCCTCCAGGCAAAACTAAAAGATCTTTACTCTCAAGAGTACACTCATCAAAGGGAATATCTGGTTTTATGCTCAGTCCCCCCATCGTAGTAATAATTTCTTTATTAGCTCCTACTGTAACTACTTTTAAAGGTGCTATATCTTTTTTAAAAAATCTTCCTGTGTTTAGTTCGGCAATTAAATATCCATATTCCCAGTCTGACATTGTGTTAAATACATATAGATAAACTTTTTTTGTTTGCATCCAATAACACTCCCAATCACAATTTATATAGCAATTATAATATAACTTCCCTGACAGCTAACGTCAGGGAAGTTATCATACTTGATGAAATTGTATTAATTCCGACAGAACTTCAACAAGTCTTTTCTTAAGACTCATTGGCTCGATAATTTGAATAGATTTACCGTACGGTAAAAGTAAATAAGGTATATATGTATGTACTATATCTTTTTCAAGAAGGAAAACTGCTTGATTTGAATTTCGTTCATGTAAATAATGTCCTAAAAACCAATGTTGGCAAACATCATTCAGCGTACTTTCATTTCCATTAATAACTAAAGAGGTAATCCCTTCCATATCTTCTATAGTTGGAAGGAGGTTTTTCATAAAAAAGTCACGTGCTGAAAAATTTTCTGGCCGGTTAAACTTATTTTCAGTTAGCATTAGACTTTCAATTCGATCTACTCTAAAACTACGGATATCATTCCTAAGATGACAAAATCCAATCACATACCACTTATTATTCCAATAGATAATTCTGTACGGATCGACCAATCTATAATTTAATTGCGTTTCGCCACTTTTATGGTAAAGAATTTTTACTGAGTACCCGTCAGCTACGGCCTGCTCCAACTCCTTCAAAAAAGGTTCCATAGAGAGTGAGCTTAATCGACTTATTACTTCAAGACTAGTTAAATGTTGGTTTATCTTTGTCTCCTGCTCTTGATTTGAGTATTTACTTAGTTTTGAAATGGCCCTATTCAGTGCTTCACCCCCATAATATCCGGCTTCTTCTGCAAAAACAGCAGCGTGAAATAGTGAAGTTTGCTCCTCAAAATCAAAAAAAAGAGGAGCCTCAATAAAATTGTTCAATAAAGTGTATCCACCGTTATGTCCTGGTTCTGAAATTATAGGTACGCCACTTGTTGAAATTGTATCAATATAACGATACACAGTCCTTATATTCATCTCTAACTTTTCTGAAATTTGTTTTGCAGTAATTTTTTCACCTGAACGAAGCATCCATAGAATTGCTAACATATTGTCAATTTTAGGCATATAATTCCACCTCTATAAGGAATTTATTTTCTATTATATATTTCCGATTTTTGGTATAACTCATCAACTGTTCCTTTCCGATAGCTTTCTATATAATGAGGCCCTAGACACATTTGTAATTTCACAAATTTGATTTACAGTCATATCTCCCTCTTTATAAAGCTTTACTGCATAATTCATTCCTGCATGATTTTTATGGTACTTCTTTAACCGACCTTTAAACTTTCCTTCTTTCTTAGCCAGTTCTATCCCTTCACGCTGCCGCATACGGATAAGATCTCGTTCTAATTGGTTTACACCCGCCATAACCGTAATTAAGAATTGGCTGTAGGGATTAGCTTCTGATAAATCTAGCCATGTATCTTTTAAGGATTTTAAATTTGCCTTTTTACTCCGTATGTTATCGATTAATTCAAATAAATCTTGTGTACTACGAGTAATCCGAGTTAAGTCCGTAACATAAATGATGTCACCTTCTTGTATATCCTCTAACATTTTTTGAAGTTGCTCACGATCTTTTGTTGCTCCAGAAACTTTTTCTTCAAAAATAATATCCATTCCGATTTCGTTCAGTTGCTGAAATTGCCTTGAAGGATTCTGGCTATTATCAGTCTCCTACACTTGTATCAATAGAGTACACTCTATTGGGAGAGAAGAAAACCGTTTAGGGTTCGCTGTTCAATTAGCCGTTCTTCGGTATCCCGGTTGGCCATACACTCATATCAAAAACATCCCGGATTCAGTCATACATTATATATCGAAACAAATCGGCGCCACTCCATCTTCGCTTAGTCTTTATCCTCAAAGAGAAAATACACTTTGGGATCATTTGAAAGAAATTCGTAGTGAATACGACTTTTTAACTTTTACTCTAAAAGAATATCGAATGACATTTAAGCACCTTCATCAATTGGCTTTGGAAAATGGTGATGCTATTCATCTACTACATGAATGCATAGATTTTCTAAGAAAAACAAAATCATATTACCTGCTTTCACTACGCTTGAAAGAATGGTGTGGGAGGCAAGGGCAATGGCTGCTTATTATGGGGAAATTAGGTCTATTCAAGACAAAACAGCTTAGCTACAGCCTTACGCGAAATGGGACGAATAGAACAATCTTTATCATGAATGGGCGGCAAGAGCTATTTTCTTCGGAAAACAAGGAGAGCTTAGGGAACGAACCATGCAACATCAGCTTCAAAGGGCCAGTGCTTTAAACATAATTATCAATGCCATTGCCATTAGTATCTGGAATACTCTACATCTAACAAAAGCAGTTGAATATCAAAAACAGACAGGTACACCTTTAGGCTGGGAACATATTAATTTACTAGGAGAATACCATTTTAAATCGGAGAAAGTGATCTCATTAGATTCTTTAAGACCACTAAAACTTTCTTAACGTTGTTAAAAATGGGGGAATTGTCTTGAAAATGGGCTTAGCGTTGTAACTCCGCATTTTCCTGACGGTACCCCTCCAATAATTTTCTTTTTGTTGTTAACTTTTTCTAAAATAATAATAATTAAAAAGAGATGAAGAAAACTAAATCGTTTTCTTCATCCCATGTTGTTGAAAAACTACGCAAAACGAGGGGGTGATTTCCGTTCCTGCTGTGCGCTTTGTTGTTGCTGTTGCTGCGCTTTCGCACAGTGTTCACTTGAAACAGAAATTATTCCATATCAATTATGCCTCTGCATAATTGCATCCGGAATCGGCCAGCATTCACACTAAAGGACGAAGAAAACTAAATTCTTCGCCCCACTTTTAGGAATTTTTATTTATGAACAGGCTTTTGTCTGTAGTTTAATTTTTAATTTATCTAGCATATCAACTGTCATTCTTGCTAGATCATACTGTGCTTTAAAGCCCCATTCATTTTGTGCGGCTTCTATATTTAAAGAATTTGGCCAGCTATCTGCTATCGCTTGACGAACCGGATCTACATTATAATTCATACGAAAATGTGGCAAGTGCTTTTTAATTTCCGCCGCAATTTCAGATGGCTCGAAGCTCATTGCAGTAATATTAAAGGCATTGCGATGTATTAGTTTGCTACTATCAGCTTCCATTAAATCTACAATAGCTTGCAATGCATCTGGCATGTACATCATGTCCATGTACGTACCTTCTTGAATATAAGATGTATACTTCCCTTGCTCGATCGCCTCATAGAAGATCTCTACCGCATAGTCTGTTGTACCGCCTCCAGGAGGAGTTACGTATGAAATTAACCCAGGGAAGCGTACACCGCGGGTATCTACACCAAAACGATTGAAATAATAATCACATAACAGCTCACCAGCAACTTTATTTACCCCATACATTGTTGTTGGACGCTGTAATGTGTCCTGTGGCGTATTATCCTTTGGTGTCGATGGACCAAATGCGCCTATTGAGCTCGGCGTAAAAAATTGCAAGCTTAACTCACGCGAAACCTCCAACGCATTCATTAAACCGCCCATATTTAAATTCCACGCTAGCAAAGGATTTTTTTCTGCTGTTGCCGATAATAACGCCGCTAAATGCATCATTGTATCTGCACCAAAATCCTTCGCTAAATCATGCATTCTTTGTCCATCCGTCACGTCCAACACTTCAAATGGACCTTTAGAATGCTCAAGCTTCCGGATATCTGTCGCTAACACATTGTCCTCTCCATAAATACCACGAAGTTTTTCTACAAGCTCAGAACCTATTTGACCTAGTGCTCCTGTAACCATTATCTTTTCCATTTCTCCAAACCTCCACCTGTGAACAATTGTACTTTCAGAAAGTACAATAATACATAACTAACCATTGATTTAATAACACTTCTGATGAATTTCATTATAAAGTGTTCATATTAAAAATACAACTATAATATTTTCAATTTTTAAAAACAGAGCAAAAAATCCTTTACCATCAGTATATGAGACCTATAAAATATTGTGCTAGAAAAACATATAAAATACATATGTGCGTCTCAAACGGACATTCAAACAGTTTTAATTTTGTTTAATACTACTCAACAAAAGAACCTTCTTTGTTGACAAAGAAGATCCTTTTGTTCTTATTAAATACGGAAACGCTTTACGGCTATTTGTAAAACTTTTGATACCTTATGTAGCTCTTTAATATAATCATGGAATTGCTGCTGTGCGGTTAATTGATCGGCTGTTAATATAGCTACATGTTTAGTGGATGCTGCATTCGTATCAGAAAATGATGTTAACACTACCGCATCTTCACTAACCTTTTTCGTATGGTTGGCAATTTCTTGAATAGTTGCAGATACTTCCGTTATATATGGCTTCATTGTATGTACTTTTTCTAAAATATGATCGAAGCTTGTTGCCGTATCTCCTGTAACCTGCACCCCCTTTTCAGTTGCGACTAACACACCCTCCATCATTTGCACAGCATAGCTGGAATCTAAATGAATATTTTGTACAATGGACGTAATCGTTTGGGTTGAATGAACTGTTTGCTCTGCAAGCTTGCGAACTTCATTGGCCACCACCGCAAATCCTTTACCATGCTCCCCTGCTCTAGCAGCCTCAATAGATGCATTTAAGGCTAGGAGGTTTGTTTGCGCGGTAATTTTTTCAATTACTTCAACCATTTGATCGATTGTAGCTGCTCTCTCTACAAGATTAAAAATGGCTGTATTCGATTTTTCAACTGCAAGTTTAATAGCCTGTATTTGAGTTAAATTCGCCTGTACAATTTCCGTACCACTTTCTGCATCACTCGCAGTTTTATGAGCAAAATTTTCAACAACCTGCACTTTTTCCAAAATTACTTGCACACCATTTAACACTTCCTCTAGAGATGCAGTATTCGAAGCTAATTTTTTAGTAGAAGCAGCAGTTGAATCTGAAATAGACTGTACATCCTTTGCAATTTTGTGCGTCGTGTTAGACGATTTTTCGGAGGATTCCTGAAGTTTCCCAGTCATTTCTTCAACCTCATGTGCACTATTTGATACTGTATGAAGTAGTCTTTTCACCTCTGTTGTCATCTGATTATAAGACAATACTACCTCGCCAAGCTCATCCTGCGCCACATAACTGGCATTCGCTGTGAAATCCCCCTGCTCTGCACGCTTTAATAATGACTTCAATTGACGCGTTGGTATATTCACAGCTTTTGTTGCTACAAATCCTATACAGATTACTAACAAAACAACAAATAAACATACTCCCCCTAATAGCCAATAACCAAATTGCACATCGTTCTGGTATGCCTGTTGCTGTTCCTTAGCCCGCTGAACCAAATAGCTTTGAGTTTCTTCTAATAATGAATGACTTTGCTGGCTTACAGGTAAATAAGACTGACCATAAAATTGTTTCTGTTCTTTTTGGCCCAATTGTTTATAGTTATTGATCATTTCTACCTGCTGTGCTAGTAGAGTTTTAAATTTCTTCATCTGATGGTTCGTCTTTTTATCGATTTCTAGACTTTCTAAATGATTTAAAGACTGCTCAGCGTTTTTTAAAATGACAGTCATTTCTTGATAAGCTCCGACTGAATCTACTAAATAATCTAATTGTCGTTGTGATTCCTCTAGTTCATTTAACCATCCGATCGGTACAAGTCCTTCAGTATAACTTTCACTTGCATGCCATGACATTTTCCGTAAATAATCAACACTAAAAATACCTAGCAATACATTTGATAGTACACAAACAATCATCAGTATAAGTAACTTGTCCTTCACCATTATGTATCGAAAAAAATGCATCATCTTCGGCTCCTTCTCCAACTCTTACCAATAATGATAGTATGAAGATTTAAAGCCAGTGTTATGTTTTTGTAAAGATTGCACGAAGAGTTATGAAAATAATCCCATTACTCCTAATATAATCGGCGCATATCCCCCTCGAGCTAACATGATATTAGTCCTCATTAAATGCCTTCAGGGACATACCAGTTTGATACGGAAATTACCTGATGAAGAGCTCGCTTTCCCCGTAACTTCCCACTGCTTTACTTCCGAATATAAATCAATCAAACATCTTGGTAACGTCAAATGTAAAATTAACAAAGTAGCAAAATTGGTTTATAACTTCTAATAATCATAATAATCATTTAACTTGCAACCTTCTGAATTCCCTAGCGTTGTCTATTAATAGTATGGTTTATCTTCTTCTGCTCAGTGTTTTTAATACGATAGCGAAGCGGCAGCGGCAATTGTTTTCTGCGCGAAAGCGAAGCGGCAGCGGCAATTGTTTTCTGCGCGAAAGCGAAGCGGCAGCGGCAATTGTTTTCTGCGCGAAAGCGAAGCGGCAGCGGCAATTGTTTTCTGCGCGAAAGCAAAGCGGCAGCGACAATTGCGACAAGGCAAAATTACTCAAAAGGGAGGTGTATGAATGTTACAGTTCAATAAATTAGATAAAAGTTTGGTTATTAGCTTGGCATTACTCGGTATCATTAGTTGTCTCTTTGTTCATTCCAGTAGTACGGTGTTTGAGCAGTATACAAGCTCGTTTATTACAAAGCAGTTTTTTTATTACCTAATCGGATTTTTAATTATGTATGGAGTAGCAATGCTTGATATTGAGCAACTAAAAAAGATTGGCTGGCCATTTTATTGGGCGATGGTCTTATTAACATTTGGCTTATTTATTGCACCAGAAAGTATAGCTCGGACTATAAATGAGGCAAAACGCTGGTACCAAATCCCAGTTTTAGGTTCTATTCAGCCGTCAGAGTTTTTAAAGTTCGCGTTTTTAATCGTGGTCAGTAAGGTCATTGTTGCACATCGTGAGAAATATGAGCGCCCAACCTTTTTAACGGATATGCGACTACTCTTAATCATTGCTGTTATCACTCTTCCACCTATGCTTGCTGTTTACAAGCAACCAGATACGGGCATGGTAATGCTCTATATGTCGATGATTGTACCGATGATTTTCTTTTCAGGTATACAAAAAAAATTACTTATAATCTTTACAGCCATTCCGGTTTCAATTCTCAGCGTTGTGGTTATTCTTTATGTAAAGTTTAATGATTTTTTTACAGATGAAATTTTAAATAAATTATCAGGGCATCAAATTTCTCGAATTTATGGCTGGTTGCAACCAAATGAATATCCGGACTCATCTTTTCAAACAAGGCAGGGATTTTCGGCAATTGGTACAGGGCAGTTTACTGGAAAAGGTTACATGAAAAATAATGTCTATGTCGTGGAAAAGCATACCGATTTCATTTTTGCCAACATCGCTGAAGAGTTCGGGTTCATTGGAGGGGCATTTGTCATTACTCTTCTGTTTTTTGTTATTTACCGTATTGTTCTCATTACAGTAGAAGCAAAGGACCCATTTATGACACTAATGGGAGCAGGCATTGCTAGTTTATTAGCCTTCCAAATTACACAAAATATCGGTATGACAATTGGACTTTTACCTGTAACAGGTATGACTTTGCCATTTTTAAGTTATGGCGGTAGTTCCCTCATATCAAATTTCATGTTAATGGGCATTGTGCTGATTATCTATAATTCTTATAGTGGCTACATATTTAAAACAACAAAAGAGTAGGTGAAGGCTCGTATGAATGATACTTTAAAAAGGAGAATTTTATTATTACTATTTCTGGCAGGAGTTATTTTATTCATACTCATAGTGCGCCTTGCCTTTCTTATGCTGTAAGTTAATCAAAAAGCTGTCTCAAAAGTTTTACTACGACTTTTGAGACAGCTTTGCATTTAAATTTTATGAATGCTATCAATGACAACTTTTATAATTGTATCAAGATCCTCTTGTACAATATTAAGTGGTGGAGATAATGTTAAAACGTTATTAAAGCCTGCAACAGTGGCACCATTTTTACCGATAATAACACCCTGCGCCTTACAGGTAGCAATAACAGCATTTACTTTATCTATTGATAAAGGCTCCTTCGACGTTTTATCTGAAACTAACTCAATGCCAATTAATAAACCTTTGCCGCGAACATTCCCAACATTCGGATGATTACTCAATGCTTGCTGAAGTGCTTGCAGAGTAGCAGCTCCAACCTCACTAGATCTTTCAAATAATGCTTCTTGCTGAAGAATCTCAATATTTTTCAATGCGACCGCACATGCGACTGGTGATCCGCCAAATGTATTGACATGGCGGAAATAACCGTATGCATCTGACTCGGTAAATGCTTCATAAATTTCCCGTTTTACTGCTGTAGCTGATAATGGTAAATAGGCACTTGTAATTCCTTTTGCCATCGTAATAATATCAGGTTTAACACCGTAGTTCATAAATCCAAATGGCTTACCTGTTCGACCAAAGCCACAAATTACTTCGTCTACAATCATTAAAGCTCCATGTTTTTTACACACTTCTTCAATGCCCTTTAAATAGTTCTCTGGAGGCATGATGACTCCCCCACCTGTAATAATTGGCTCTAAAATCATCGCGGCTACTGTTTCACTTAGCTCCCACGTCATCGTCTTATCTACAGCCTTGACGCTTGCTAATTCTGTTGGGGCAAGTGTATCATTTTCATGTTCCCGATATTGATCAGGTGGGGCTACATGGATAAAGCCTGGAGATAATGGTTCATATTTATATTTTCGTTCCGCTTGCCCTGTCGCAGCCAATGCTCCAAAAGAACTTCCGTGATATGCACGGTAGCGAGAAACTATTTTATAGCGAGAGCTTTCCCCTTTTTGTTGATGATACTGACGCGCAATTTTAAACGAAGTTTCGTTAGCCTCTGACCCACTATTAGAGAAGAATATAACATAATCTCCACCAAGCATTTCATTAATCTTTTCAGCCAGTTCAACTGCTGGTAAATGCCCCTGCGATAAAGGAGCATATGCATTTTTCATCATTTGCTCATGTGCTACATCTGCTAATTCTTTGCGACCGTAACCTACATTTACACACCACAATCCTGCCATTGCATCGATGTATTCAACGCCATCTGTATCAACAATCCTTGCACCATTTGATTTTTCTACTACATATGTTGCTTGTGGATTATAGGGTTTCATTGAATGCCATACATATTGTTCATCTTTCTTTAAAATATCACTTTTAAGATTTACTTGAACCATATCTATACACCCCTTCATGTTTTCACTTATTCACATCGTTATTGCTTGGGAACGCAAATGAACTTATTGTATCCTCTGTTGCATCTGGCCAGCGTTCAGAAATTGTTTTCGCTTTCGTAAAGAATCGTGCTTGGTCTGGCCCAAACATATGCCCTTCACCGAACTTAGAGCGCTTCCATCCTCCAAAGTTGTGATAGCCAACTGGAATCGGAATCGGAACATTAACGCCTACCATACCTACTTCAATTTCTTCTTGGAATTTGCGCGCTGCCGAACCGCTACCCGTAAACATCGTGACACCATTCCCAAGTTCGTGATCATTAATCAAATCAATAGCTTCTTGTAAGGTTTCAACGCCTACAATAATACGTGCAGGGCCAAAAACCTCCTCTTTAAAAATAGGCATTTCTGGCGTTACATCATTTATCAATGTCGGACCAAGATAAAAGCCTTTAGATGTTTCACATATTTTCGGATTTCGACCATCCGTTACAAGATTAGCCCCTTCTGTAATAGCACCGTTGATATATCGAAGAATGGTATCTTTTGATTGCTGCGTAATAACTGGGCCAAAGTCTACCTCGTCATCTGTATATGGGCCAACCTTTAATTTTAAGATTTTCTCTTTTACTATCTCTGTAAAGCGTTGTTCAGTATCTTTCCCGACGACGATTGCTCCTGAAATAGCCATACAACGTTGAGACGCCGCTCCATATGCTGCACCTAAAAAGGCATTAGCTGTTTGCTCTAGGTTTGCATCTGGCATGACAATCATAAAGTTCTTTCCGCCACCAAATGCAGCAACTCGTTTATTGTGCTTCGTTCCTGTTTGGTAAATATACTCCGCAACAGGTGTTGATCCAACAAATGAAATTGCTTGTATCTCTTTATTTTCTAGCAGTTCATTAACCGCCTCTTTATCACCATTCACGACTGTCCAGATTCCATCTGGCAGTCCTGCCTCTTTCCATAAGTTACTTAAATATAAGGCTGAGATTGGCACACGCTCAGACGGTTTTAAAATAACTGCATTTCCTACCGCAACTGCCATACTTGTAATCGCCAGCGGGACCATAACAGGGAAATTAAATGGAGCAATTGTTGCAACAACTCCAAGTGGAGCCTTTGCAGAAAAGGCATTAATATCGCCGCCTACATTAACCGAGTATTCCCCCTTCAACATTTGCGGGGCACTTATTGCCATATCTACAGATTCAATGCCACGAACAATTTCACCCTTAGCATCTTCCTTCGTTTTCCCACTTTCCTCACAAATTATTTTGATGAGCTCATCTTGTCTTTCAACTAATAACTGACGGAAACGATGCAAAACCTCCACCCGTTTACCAATCGATGTCTTTTTCCATGCAGGGAAAGCTACTTTCGCTAGCTGGATAGCTTGCTTTACCTCACCTCTAGTCGCTAACGGAACTTGCGCAATGACCTCTCCTGTTGTTGGATTATAAACTTCCGAGTAACGACCACTAGTACCTGCTGTTTCAACACCATTGATAAAATGCGTAAGCGTTTTCGCTTTTTGCTGAACTGTCATAATTTCCCCACTCCTTATTTATCATTATTCAAGATCCAATTCTTCCTTTTGGAAAATAGAACTTGCTTCCTTTACTGGGTTTAACAATTTTTTCCTTTGTGTAACTAAATAGAAAACCATCACGACCACTACTACAATACATGTAAATAAAATTTGCGAACGCATCGATTCAATAAAGAACATAGCGATCAGTAATGCTGTTGTAGCTAATATAGTGAAATACGTTAAATAGGGGAATAACCACATTTTCACTTTTAATAGTTCGGGATTTTCTTTCTCAATTTTCCGTCGCATTTTTAATTGTGAAAAAGCAATGATTAAGTAAAGAATCAACGTAATTGCACTACATGAACTAAGTAAAAACATAAATACTTTATCTGGTGAGACATAATTCATAATAACGGCAATATAAGAGAAGAATGTCGCTGCTAATATGGCATTAACAGGTGCTCCCTTTTTATTTAATTTCAAAAATGCTTTCGGGGCTTCCCCCTTCTCCGCTAAAGAAAATACCATTCGAGATGTCGCATAAAGCGCGGAGTTTAAGCACGATAAAACTGCTGTTAAGACAACAAAATTCATGATTTGCGCAGCTGCGGGAATGCCGATGTAATCCAATACTGCTACATAGGGACTCGTTAAAATACTTGAGGAATGCCAAGGTAATAATGTGACAACTACCGTTATCGACCCAACGTAGAAAATCAAAATACGCCAAGTAATTGAATTTGTAGCTTTTGTCACCGCTGCTAACGGTTCGTCAGATTCCCCTGCTGCAATCGCAACAATCTCTGTGCCCATAAAGGAGAAAATAACAATGACTACACCCATCAGGACAGCACCAAAACCATTCGGTAAAAAGCCACCCTCACCGATTAAATTAGCAGTACCTACCGCATCAAAATTAGGTGCGATCCCAAAGATAATAAATGCACCAAGTGCTAGGAAAGCTATAATACTTGCAACCTTAATAAGAGAGAACCAATATTCAAATTCACCAAAAGCCTTTACGGAAAGGGCATTTGTTAAAGTAAGTGCTACAGTTAATATAAGACTTAGTAGCCATAAAGGAATGCCATCATACCAATATTGAATAATCGCAGCTGCTGCCGTTGCCTCTAAAGCAATTGCAACAACCCAGAAAAACCAATATAACCAACCAATCATAAAACCAGCCCAAGGACCAATTGCTTCATGTGCATAATGCGCAAATGATCCACTTGTTGGATTGACAGCTGCCATTTCCCCAAGCATTCGCATGACAAGAATAACGATAATACCCGCAAAGATATAAGATAAAATTGCGCCAGGGCCGGCTAAGTTGATCACTGAGCCGCTTCCCATAAATAGGCCGGCTCCGATAACCCCCGCAATAGCGATCATCGTCATATGCCTTTTCTTTAACCCTCTCTGTAAATGCGTCTGTTGCTCCATATCTGTTCACCTCTTTTATAGTTTGGATTACCGCTTACAAAAATTTTACATGTTACATAGAAACGAAGTAATAGACAAACTGTAAAATTCTATGCAATTGTTTTAAACATAATGTAAAATAGACTAAACATTCTTAAAATAAGATATTTTAGTCTTTTTTAGAGAAAACAATACATCAGTAAGAAAACAAGGAAATGATCAATTATACCTCGACATAATTGCGCCCGGAACCGGCTTTGTGCTTGAGAACTCCTTTCCGATTCTGTGACATCCGCCGGAGGCTTTGGGCCAACACGAGGTTGGTCACTCAGGCGTTTTCACAGGATGAGAAGTTTTTTGTACCGAAAGCGTAGCGACAGGTACAGATATTTGTACATCAGTTGAAATAAGTTAAAAGGAAGGAGGATAAAAATGAGTCAATTTAAGCTTCAAGTGAAGGATGTGTTAGAAAATACACACTTCCAAAGTGCGGAGGTCGTAGCTGGAGAGGATGGATTATTACGCATTGTAAAGTGGGCTCATGTCATTGAAATTATACAAGTAGATAATTTTCTAGCTGGTGATGAATTGATTTTAACAACTGGGATAAGCCTTCAGCATAGCATAGAGGATTTTATCTTTTTTGTTGAGTCCTTAATCCAAAAAAATTGCGCTGCATTGTGCATTGAATATGGGCGTTACATACAAACCATTCCAGAAATGATTGTAGCTCTTGCTAACCGTCACAGCTTCCCTATTATCGTTTTTCATGATACTGTTCCTTTTGTCCGTATTACACAGGATTTACATAGTCAAATTATGAATCAACAGTATTTAATGATCTCTACTTTAGAATCCTACTCTCAAACATTAAATAAAAATGCTCTATTAGGGCAGACCGCAGAAGAAGTCTTACAAAATATGTATAATAAATTGAAGACACAAATTATCTTTTCTATTAAAGGTCGAGAACCTATCTTTTTTCCAAACACCCCGCATCATAAGCGCCAACAACTTTTAACGAAAAAAAAATCAGCAGCAATATTTAAAAATGAACCCATCTTTATTTTTGATCAGCATTATGCAGAGTTAACACTCTATAGAGAGGATGGTCTATTCTCGGAGTTCGAATTACTTATTTTAGATCGTACAGCTACTGCGTTAGCGCAGCTGTTAATGAGAGAATTTTATATTGAAGAGAAAAGGGACATTGAGGATGCCTCTATTTTAGCGGATTGGATCGACCAAAAACTATCGAAAGAGGAAATTTATAAATTTATCGTAACCCATCATTCTAACTATAAACTTACTAGCGGAGCCGTTTTTATTTTAGCGACTCCTAATGCAGTCTCTAAGGTGCAGGAGGATATTGTCTATAGTAAGCTCTACTATCGAAACCTTTTTGAGCAAAATGGATTTATACCATTTTTATTTGAAAGAAAAAGCTATGTCATTTTTATTTTACTCCATAAGAAGGATAGCAAATCGAGTCGCGAAGTATTAAATAAGTTAGTTTCTTCCGTTCAGAAAACCGATTTTTATAAAAAACAAATGGCCCAAGATTATCAAATCGCCATTGGCAAGGTCGTTGCAGACGTAGACGAGATACCAAAGAGCTATCAAACGGCACTCGAAACATTGTATATTTGCAGTAAAGTACAAACAACTTCTTATTTTTACGATGATTTACATCTGTATCACCTCATCTATAAATTACAGATGCAAGTCAATTTACAGGAAGTGATTCAAGATTATTTACAGCCTGTTATTGAATACGACAAAAAATATAACAGTAAGCTGCTAGAAACTCTACAAGTATACTTACAAACAAATGGCTCCAAACAACAAACAGCCAACCAACTGTTCATCGTACGCCAAACACTCTACCATCGTTTAAAAAAGCTTGAAAGTCTCTTAGGGGAAAATTTCATGAAGGGCCATAATCGAATTACACTTGAATTTATGTTGCTTGCCAATTCTTTAATTGAGGAGAAAAGTTAATTTCTTAGTTGTTGATTGGGTTAGCGGCGATATTCATCAGCTTAGCGGCGTTGTTCGCATGGGTAGCGGCGATATTCATCCGTTTAGCGGCGTTGTTCACATGGTTAGCGGCGATATTCATCCGTTTAGCGGCGTTGTTCACATGGTTAGCGGCGATATTCATCCGTTTAGCGGCGTTGTTCACATGGTTAGCGGCGAAATCGCAGGGGTACCAGCGTTATTCGCATGGTTAGTGCCGATGTTCATCGGGTTAGCGGCGTTGTTCATTGGGTTAGCGGCATTGCTCGCAGACTTATCACCAATGTTCATCTGCTTATCAGCGAGTTTCTCCTCCTTATCAGCGATGTTCATCCGCTTATCAGCGATTTTCTCCTCCTTATCAGCGATGTTCATCCGCTTATCAGCGAGTTTCTCCTCCTTATCAGCGATGTTCATCCGCTTATCAGCGATTTTCTCCTCCTTATCAGCGCTGTTCTTCTGTTCATCGGTTAGCACGCTCAACATCTCTTGACCTTTTGAGCGTGCTATCAAATTTTAGTTTTCGGTAACTACTCCGTTGTATAATCCAGGTCTGCGGTCGTCATAAACAGGAATTCTGCCTCTTACTTCATCGACAATTGAAAAGTCCACGTCGATGACAGCTACTTCTTCGTCCTCTGCACCAACCCACAGCACCTCGCCCCACGGTTGAATTATCATTGATTGACCATTAAAGTTTTCTACCTTTCTAGAAAGACGATTAACAGCGATCACAAAGCATTGATTTTCAATGGCACGTGCTTGCAGTAATGTTTTCCAATGATCGATACGTGGTGTCGGCCATTGTGCCGGCACGAACAATACTTTTGCCCCTGCTAAGGCGTGAGCACGTAGCCATTCCGGGAAGCGGATATCATAGCAAATCACGCCTGCAGCCTCGATATCTCCAAGGACAAAGCGATTCATTTCATCCCCAGCTTCTAAATATAAATGCTCGTCCATCAAACGGAAAAGATGTGCCTTGTTATATTCCCCTACTAACACACCATTTTTATCAAACGTATACATCGTGTTGTAAAATTTATCGCCCTTCTTCGTTGAAACCGAGCCACCAACAATATGTACGCCAAGCTCTTTCGCTAGGTTTGATAAAAATGCTTTCGAACGCTCTCCATCCACATCTGCAAGCTCTGATAATTTTTCAAGAGCATAGCCTGAATTCCACATTTCTGGCAGCACAATAATTTCTGCACCTTGTTTTGCCGCTTCACGAATTTTGTCCTCAGCGCGAGCAAAATTTTCTTCTACTTTGCCAAAGCCTACGTTTAATTGAATACAACCAATTTTCATTGCTATTCCTCCTCTAGACAGTACTGTTCTGTATTTATACTACATTAAATCAACCTGACTTCCATGGTTTAAGCTCAATATTTAGATTATTATTTCACCACTTAATACTTGAACTGCAGAACCCGCAATAGCAACATCTTTTATTTTTGGTGTAACGTACAATAAGCCACCGCGTTTTGAAAGTTGTTTGCTCACGATGCTTTCTTTTGATAATTTTGCACACCAGTAAGGTCCTAGCGCACCATGAGTGGAACCATTTACATGGTCTTCATCAATGCCTTGTGCTGGAGAAAAGAATCTTGAGACTATATCAATCCCCTCATCTTTAGAACGACTTGTAATACAAACACCACGTACCGGGAACTGTTTCATCGCTTGAAAATCAGCTTTGAAATCCGCAATATACTCTTCGTGACTTAACTCCACTATATAATCCAATTCTGTTTTCCCTACATATGTTGGTTTCACACCTAGCCATTCTTCAAGCTCCAAAGGACATTCAATCTCTTCTAACTGATACTTTTGAATTGTTATTTCAACTAATTCATTGAACCAATTTGCTTGCAAAGGGCCACTTACAGTCTGGAATATAATCGAAGAATTGATAGGTACAATCCCTTGTTTCCAGAGTAAAAAAGCGCTAGCGATTGTTCCATGTCCACAAATCGGTATTTCCTTTGCCGGCGTAAACCATCTAAGAAAAAAATTATTATCCTTCCTTTGAACAAAAGCTGTTGTCGGTACTGGGATCTCTTGAGCAATTTTCTGCATGGTCGACTCAGGTATCGTTGAATCAAGTAAACATACTGCTGCGGGATTTCCCTTGTAAAGCTCTGTAGTAAAAGCATTGATGATAAAATACGAGACTTTGTTCAATTTTCCCACCTCATTTTGGTCACTTTTGATTTTTAATTAACTGAAAATACTCTAGACAATTACTAAAAAAAGTAATATTATGTGCATCATATCTTCAATAATTATTATATTCTGAAAAAGGTGGACGTGCATGGAATTCTCAAAAAAACTACAGCAACTCCCAACTCAATTTTTTGCAGCACTTGTGCAAAAAGTAAACGCTGCTCTTGCTGAAGGACGTGATGTTATCAATCTTGGTCAAGGTAATCCAGATCAACCCACCCCTTCACACATTATTAAAGCATTACAGGAGGCGGCAGAAAATCCTCAAACTCATCAATACTCTCCATTTCGTGGCATAGCAGAATTACGCCAAGCAGCAGCAAGCTTCTACAAACGTGAATACAATGTGGACATTGACCCTGAAACAGAGGTTGCTATTCTCGGTGGTACGAAAATTGGCCTTGTTGAGCTACCGTTAGCTGTTTTAAACCCCGGTGACACTATGCTATTACCTGATCCTGGATATCCAGATTACTTATCTGGTGTCGTATTAGGTGATGTTAATTTTGAAGTTATGCCTCTTTTCGCAGAAAATGATTTCCTGCCAGATTATAATGCTTTATCCGATGAAGTAAAAGAAAAGACGAAGTTGCTGTACTTGAATTACCCGAATAATCCAACTGGCGGTACTGCAACATTTGAATTTTTCGAGGAAACAGTACGCTTTGCAAAAGAGCACAACATTATCGTCGTACATGATTTTGCCTACGGAGCGATTGGATTTGACGGCGATAAACCTATCAGCTTCCTGCAAGCTGATGGTGCTAAAGATGTCGGTATCGAAATGTATACATTATCCAAAACGTATAATATGGCAGGCTGGCGCATTGGTTTTGCAATTGGTAACCCCGACATTGTCGCAGCCATTAACCGTATTCAAGATCATCTTTTTTGTAGTCAATTTCCTGCCGTACAACAAGCCGCGGCAGTTGCACTTACTGCTTCCCAGAGTTGCGCAGATAAGCTAAGAGCGACTTATGAGCGTCGACGAAACGTCCTGATCGAAGAAGCCCAGCGAATTGGTTGGCAAGTAACAGCACCGAGAGGCTCTTTTTTTGCATGGCTCCCTGTTCCACTAGGTTTTACGAGTGAACAATTTGCCGATATATTGCTCGACAAAGCTGATATCGCAGTAGCTGCAGGCAATGGCTTCGGTCAATATGGTGAAGGCTATGTACGGGTTGGTTTACTTGTTAGCGAAGACCGCTTACGTGAAGCGATCAGCAGAATTGAAAAATTAAACTTATTTAGCTCCTGAACATTTCAATCAAAAACTGTTCCATTAGCTCAAACTTGCTATGGGACAGTTTTTTCTCTCTCTTGCTTACCCCACCCCTTCTTCTAGCGGATTCTTTCGCGACTAAATATTATAATAAAATAAAAAATTTTAAAAATTCAATTGACTTACCATATCCTATAATTTATATTAGTTCTATCGGATTTACAAAAAAATATTATAAATCTCTTATCAAGAGTAGCTGAGGGACTGGCCCTATGAAGCTCGGCAACCTCCTTTTTCAAGGAAGGTGCTAAATCCTGCAAACGATTATCGTTTGAAAGATAAGAGAGGACAATTTTTCATGAGCCTCTCTTAATTTTTTAAGAGAGTTTTTTTATTTTTATTACCGATAAAACAACTTTGGAGGTATGTTTCATGAAAAAGAACAACAAGATTTTATTAGGTTTAGCAAGTCTTACATTAGTAGCAGCATTAATGGGCTGTGGTACTAAAGAAAATAGTAAAGATAGTCAACGTAAGACTATTAATGAAAATAAGATTGTAGTAGGTGTAACTTCTGGTCCGCACGAACAAATTGCTGAGGTTGTAGCGAAAGTTGCCAAAGAAAATGGCTTAGAGGTAGAACTAAAATCTTTCTCTGATTATGTTTTACCAAATACATCGTTAGTAGAGGGCGATCTTGATGTAAACAGTTATCAACACAAGCCATTCCTCGATACATTTAACAAAGATCACAATACAGATTTAGTGCCAGTTGGAAAAACAATTTTAAATCCTCTAGGCATATACTCCGAGAAATATAAATCATTCGATGACGTTCCAGATGGTGCAACGTTCGGATTACCGAATGATCCAACGAACGGGGCTCGTGCACTATTTGTACTTCAAAAGGCAGGCTATATTAAATTAAAAGACGGTGCAGACTTAACAGCATCTATTCGCGATGTGGAAGAAAACAAAAAGAATTTGAAATTCATTGAATTAGAGGCTGCACAAATTCCTAAACAGCTTAGTGAAGTAGATGTAGCTGCCATTAATACAAACTTCGCTCTTGATGCTGGCATTAATCCTAAAAAAGACTCCATTCTTTTAGAATCTACGGACTCTCCATATGTGAATTACATTGTGGTACGTGCTGAAAACAAAGATGACCCAACGATCAAAAAATTTGTTGAAGCTTATCAATCTGATGAGGTACACAAATTTATTGAAGAAAAATTCCAAGGCTCTGTAATTTCAAGCTGGTAAGTGACGATTAAGTTTCTTTCATAAAATCAAGAATCTGCGAGACTCCTACAGGAAAGCTAGCAGATTCTTGCTTTATAGAAGGACTTAGAAAGGAGATATCACCGTATGATTCAACTAGAAAATATAACAAAAGAATTTAAAACTAAAAATGGTATCGTCAAAGCAGTAGATGGTATTAACCTGCATGTCAAAAAAGGTGAAATTCATGGGGTTATTGGCTACAGTGGTGCAGGAAAGAGTACCCTTATTCGCTGTGTGAATTTATTAGAACGTCCGACAACAGGAAAGGTATTAATCGATCATGTAGATATTACTTCCCTTTCTCTAAACGACCTTCGCAAAACTCGGCAAAAAATCGGGATGATCTTCCAGCATTTTAACCTTTTAAAAACAGCGACTGTTTACAACAATATCTCGGTACCATTAAAGCTTCTTGGCTATAACGACTCTGAAGTAAAAAAACGCGTTACAAAATATGCAGAAATTGTTGGCCTAACGGAGAAATTGGATAGCTATCCTAGTCAGCTTTCAGGTGGTCAAAAGCAACGTGTCGCTATTGCGCGTGCCCTAGCCCAAGAGCCCGAGATTTTGCTTAGTGATGAAGCGACAAGTGCACTCGATCCCGAAACAACGGACGCCATTCTTGAGCTTCTCTTGAAAATTAATCGTGAGCTAGGCATCACTATTTTACTTATTACACATGAAATGAATGTTATTCAAAAAATTTGCGATGCTGTATCCGTTCTTGAATCAGGGGCGGTTGTGGAATATGGCTCTGCTATAGAACTATTTTCGAAGCCTCAGCATCCAACAACACGAAAATTTTTAAATACCATTTCTCAACGTAATTTATCCCCTTCTCTTATCAAGCAATTAAATGTTTCGGGAAGTGTTATTCGTTTAACATTCCTTGGTGAAAGTACAGGGAAACCATTACTAGCAGAAGTGAGTAAAGTTTATGATGTACAACCAAATATTTTATCAGCCAATATCATAGAATTAAAAAACGGCATTGTCGGTAATATTGTCGTGCATCTACACGGTGAAGCACATATCGTAGAAAAAGCACTTAAGTATTTTACAGAAAACGGGGTAAGCGTTGAAGAATTAGGAGGCGAATTAAATGAATAGCATTCAAAGCTTCTTTGCAGATTGGTCAGGTGTTATTGGGAAATCCATTCTCGAAACCTTCCAAATGGTTGGGATTTCATTATTCTTTTCTATTTTAATTGGGATCCCTTTGGGGCTTTTAATCGTTTTAACTCGCCCGGGGCAATCGTTTGAAAATAAATTTCTCTACCAATTTTTCAATTTATTTATTAATATTATTCGCTCTGTACCGTTCATTATTTTACTATTTTTCATTTTACCATTCACGAAGCTAATCGTCGGCACAACTATTGGTGTAAAAGGTGTTATTGTGCCGCTTGTTGTTTATACAGCGCCTTATATTGCGCGACTTATGGAAACAGCACTTTTAGAAGTTGATCCAGGTGTTGTGGAAGCTTATACAGCAATGGGTATTAAACGTCGTCATATTATTTGGAACGTCTTATTACGTGAGGCTCGCCCATCCATTATTTTAGGTTTAACGATTGCCACAATCGGTCTTATAGGAGCAACAGCAATGGCAGGAATGGTTGGTGCTGGTGGTCTAGGTGATCTCGCATACCGTTATGGCCATTTACGCTATGAGGTCGATGTGATGTATGCGACAGTGTTTATCTTAATCATCCTTGTGCAGAGTATTCAATCACTAGGTAACCGCTTTGCTGCGAAGTTAAAGAAAGATTAGTAGGAGGTTTACGATGACAAAGACAACACATAGCGATCTACTGTTAAAAAATATTAATGCACAGGCCCCCTTCCCTATTTGCTTTACAGATTTAGAAAAGGCAGTTGCAGAAAAATTGGAAGCTGGTCCGTTTGGTTACATCCGTTCAGGCGCTGGCGGTGAGCAAACATTAAGAAATAACCGTACAGCCTTTGAAAAATACTCTATCATTCCACGCTTTTTACAAGATGTTTCAAGTATTGATACATCGATTGAACTGTTCGGAAAAGTATTTCCAACTCCGTTCTTATTTGCCCCTGTTGGCATGAACAAAATGGCGCATGACGAAGGAGAGCTAGCCGTTGCACGTGCAGCTGATCAACTAAAAATCCCTTATATTCAAAGCACAGTTTCAAGTTATGCACTCGAGGATGTGGCACAAACAGCTCCCACTGCTACTAAATGGTTTCAATTATATTGGTCAACAAATGAGGAAATTGCCTATAGCATGGCCGCTCGAGCCGAGGCTGCTGGTTTTGAGGCTATCGTTTTAACTGTAGATACAGTCATGCTTGGCTGGCGTGAAGAAGATGTTCGTAATCAATTTTCACCATTAAAGCTTGGGTATGCACGAGGAAACTATATGAATGACCCTGTTTTTACCGCTTCCTTACCAGATGATTCATTCGAGTCATATATACAAGGCGTGTTGCAAAATATATTCCATCCAACATTAAATTGGGACAATGTACGTGAATTAAAGCGCCGTTCGAATCTCCCTATTTTGTTAAAGGGGATCTTACATCCTGAAGACGCAAAACTAGCTATAGAAAACGGCATTGACGGAATTATCGTATCCAACCATGGTGGCCGCCAATTGGATGGCGTAATTGGTTCACTTGATGCACTTCCTGGCATTGTGAAAGCTGTAAAGGGACAAATTCCTGTTATTTTAGATAGCGGTGTGTATCGTGGAATGGATGCCCTTAAGGCACTCGCTTTAGGAGCAGATGCTGTTGCCATTGGTCGTCCCTTCGTCTACGGACTTGCATTAGAAGGACAGCAAGGAATCGAAAAAGTAATGACGAATTTATATGATGAATTAAAAGTTTCTATCGCATTAGCGGGGGCAATATCTATAAAAGGACTACGTGATATCACATTGGTGAAAAAGGATGGAGCCAACTGTAAATGAATTAATACTGATGAACGCTAAAAGCAGCGTACGTCATTCATTCAAAATTAAAGCAGTCCTGCATTACGGGGTGGCGATCCGTCGCTCCGACTGTTTTATCCGGCATTTCGAGGCGGCTTTCCGTCGCTCTTTCTTCTACCTGTCACTTCGGGGGTGCTTTCCGTCGCTTTGACGCTTCTTTCCGTCACTCTGTTAGGGCTATCCACGATTTCGGCCGTTCTTTCCACGACTTTGACGGTTCTATCCACGATTTCGGCTGCTCTATCCACGACTTTGACGGTTCTATCCGTCGCTTTGATCATTCTTTCGATCACTTCGACTCTTCTTTCTTTCGATCTATCTTCTATCCATCGCTTCCGGGCGGCTTTCCGTCGCTTTGACACTTCTATCCATCACTCTGACGGGGCTATCCACGATTTCAGCTGTTCTTTCCAACTTTGACGGTTCTATCCACGATTTTAGCTGTTCTTTCCACGACTTTGACGGTTCTATCCACGATTTTGGCCGTTCTATCCACGACTTTGACGGTTCTATCCGTCACCTTGGCTCTTCTATCCGTCACTTCGCTGGTGCTTTCCGTAGCTTTGACACTTCTATCCATCATAAAAGGGCTACCTCACTATTGAGGCAGCCCCATTTATTTATTGAATAACGCCTAATTCACGGCCGACTTTTTCATAGATTGCTAGAGCGTCGTCTAACATTTCTTTTGTATGTGCCGCTGTAGGCATGTTACGAACACGTCCTGTGCCTTTTGGAACCGTTGGGAAAACGATTGATTTAGCGTAGACGCCCTCTTCAAATAGTCGGCGAGAAAATTCCTGCGTAAGCTTTTCATCACCAATAATACATGGTGTGATTGGCGTTTCAGATTCACCGATATTAAAGCCAAGATTAGCAAGACCCGCTTTTAGATAATCGCCATTTTCCCATAGCTTATCGTGAAGCTCTGTTGAGTCAATCAACATTTGTACTGCTGCTGTAATCGCTGCTACATCACCTGGTGGTAATGCCGTTGAGAATAAAAATGGACGAGAACGCACTTTTAGCCAGTCAATTAAATTTTTCTTACCAGCTACATATCCACCAACAACACCAATTGCTTTAGATAGTGTACCAATTTGGAAGTCAATTTCTTTTTCTAAACCGAAATGCTTCACAGTACCCTTTCCTTTACCTGTCACACCTGACCCGTGTGCATCATCGACGTATGTTATTAAATCAAACTCTTTCGCAATCTCAACGATTTCTGGTAGTTTTGCAATATCACCGTCCATTGAGAATACGCCATCAGTAATGACCATGACTTTATTATATAAGCCTGATTCTTTTGCTTCTTTTGCCTTTGCACGTAAATCGTCCATATCAGAGTGATTAAAGGCAATGATTTTCGCACGTGATAAACGACAGCCATCAATAATCGACGCATGGTTTAATTGGTCTGAAAGAATTGCATCATTTTTATCCATAACAGCTGAAATAGCTGCCATATTACAGTTAAAACCTGATTGGTAAGAGATCGCTGCTTCGGTACCTTTAAATTCAGCAAGTTTTCCCTCTAGTTTTACGTGTAAATCAAGTGTGCCGTTAATCGTACGAACTGCCCCAGCCCCTACACCGTATGTCTCAATTGTTTCTTTGGCAATACGCTTTAAATCTTCATTCGTCGCTAAGCCAAGATAGTTGTTTGATGATAGATTAATTAAATTTTTGCCACGTACCTGAATAATTGGTCCGTTTGCTCCCTCTACTGGATCAATTTCATTGTATAAGCCTTGATCGTGTAAGGCTTTTAGGTTTTCATCTAAAAATGCATTCAATACTTTTGACAAGCGTATCATCCTTTCCTAAGAACACTATTCTAGTTCCTAGTGTAGCACAAGCATACTATTAGAAAAATTACTTTGTTAATCTTTCGAATAGTGGGGCAGTTTTTTCTCGCCAAAGAGATGATGATACACAATTATCTAATAATCGACGGACAGTATACTCCGCTTCTGCGTAACGCTTCGAATAACCCATTGCATCCTGCATCGCCTCTTTATACTTTGCCCGAATATCTTCAATTTGAACTTCTGCCTCCTGTGAAATTGCGCAATGTTTCCCTATATCGAAAATTTCATCCCCTAGTCTTCCGTCCTGTGGGTCAAAGATATGAGGCTCTGTACTATCAAAAATACAGAAATTCAATTCCGGGATAATGACCATGTCAACTGAGTTTGAATCCAAGCCGCACCAAATAATTTGTGCATCGAGCCCTCTTGCATTTGCTTCGTCTGCTAAACCTTTCATTAAAGAAGATTTACCTGTACCTGGCTTCCCTTTGATCATCAATCTTCTAGATACATTTTTTGTTATGCTATCTACGGTATTTTCGGAACCCCTCGGTGTTAATGTTCCGAGTATGCGATGGGTGCGCACTCCTGTTTTATTTAAGACGATTGATTGGAAAACATCTGTCTTTAAATTTTCAACCTGATCATTCAATGCCTGCCAGTTCATGCAACTCTGAGTGACTCCTTCCCAATCATCATGGATCTTTTTTGCATTGTTAAGCTTCGAAATACACTTCTCACGCCATGACTCTCGTTCCGTCATTGCATCAGCGAGCTGTTCGCCAACCCTTTCAAGCTGGATTTCTTCTAAGCAATCATAAAATGACATCACCCGATGCTTTGTTCCAAGGAAAACCGGTTCAATCCCCCAACCCGATGACCATACAAATAGTCGATTACATCCTTGAACATACACTGCCTCAACAATATCCTCCAACAAAGCATGCTTATACCACTCCACCGCAAAGCCTTGCTTTACATAAAAATACCCAAGCTCTTTAAGAAGTTCTGATCCTTTAAACGTCGGTGCACCCTGTAAAATATACACTAATTCAGCCTCATCCATCATTTCTTTATATAAATGTTTAATTCCTTGCCCAGTCAGTGCGTGTCCATAATAGTAGGTCACATTTCCGTTCAATTTCGATCCCCCTTTATCTTATGCCTTGCATTATATGAAGGAACCTTAAAAAAAATGAAGAGCTATTTTTAATTTTTACACATAAAAGTAGCTTCCTATTTAATAAAATAAGTTCATGCCCATAGAGTGCCGCCAATAAAAGCCTCTCGAATAAATCCATTAAACTAACGAGGTAGTAAAAAAAGGGATACCCAAAATGAAGTCGAACTTTTAAGTTTGGAGGGAGATAACTTACATCTCGCCCATATTTTATGGTAAATGAAAAGCTTGTTCATTTTCTATCTATTTTCACCAAAAGTGCCCGATTGCGGAAGTAGCAACCATCTGTTTCAACTGTTTGCTACTCTTAGGTTACATCATTCTACCTTGCGATTCTTACAAATTTTTATAAGCTATTGTAAAAATAAAATGACAGGAGTTGAAATCATGGAGTTCTATAAAAAGCTAAAAGAAGAACGCTTAAAGCATAATTTATCACAAGAAGAATTAGCCATTAAATTAAACATTAGCAGACAATCCGTTTCTAAATGGGAGCTTGAAAAAGGTTACCCCAATATTGAAACGCTTATTGCATTAAGTGATTTATTCAATATTAGTATTGACGAATTAATGAAAGGAGACAATTCCTTAAGAGTTACAAGCATCAAAGAAGAAGAGACGAGAGAATTGAAAATGACAGATCGGTTCAAATGGTTATATGTACTGAGTTCAATTTTAGTAGTATTTTGGCTTTTTGTACTTCCCTGGTCCAAACCATCAGGTCTTACATTAAGTATCATTAATCTCATAGCTGTTATTTACTTTGGAATTGTCGTTAGCTACATCAAAAATAACAAGAACAAATTTTTTAATTAAACACGCAATTATGCCTGTGATGCAGGTCAGTTAACATTAGCTGAAGTTTGGAGGGAGGTGTATGGTAAAAAAAGTAGGGACTACTTTGTTTGCAATTGGTATAGTAATGATGTAAATAGGTATGCCTTATTTATTGGGCTATTCAACAAATGAATTTTTAAAGTATCCTTTATATTTAGAATTGATAGTAGGTTATATTTGCTCCTGCCCCTACAATAATCCTTCTGTGCCGAGCAGTTTACCGCTTATCTATGTGACCCTTCTACAAATTATCAATAAAAAAACTACCCAGCATATCATTGGGTAGTAGTGATTGATGCAATCTTTGCTTTTGTCACAGCGACTAAATCATCTAGCTGTAAGTGGATTTGCATACCGATTTTCCCGGCACTCACTATAATATTTCCTTGCTCTTGGGCCGACGAATCGATGACAGTTGGATAAAGCTTCTTCATGCCGACTGGAGAGCATCCGCCTCGCATATAGCCTGTATAGCCAAGTAACTCCTTGACCGGGAGCATGTCGATTTTTTTCTCTCCTACAACCTTTGCAGCTGCTTTTAAATCAAGCTCATCTGCTACAGGAATAACAAATACAAAAAGCTTTTGTGCACTTGCCTTTGCTACTAATGTTTTGAAAACACGAGCAACTGGGTGACCAATTTTTTCAGCAACCGAAATTCCGTCAACTTGGCCGTCACCAGTCTCATATTCAATTACTTCGAATTGTATTTTTTGTTGCTCCAATAATCTTATCGCATTTGTTTTCGCATGCTTTGCTTTTGCCATACCAAAAATCTCCCATCTGTAGCATTAGGCTATCATGGAGATCATGGAGTCATTTCTCGGTCGATAGCCGTCTTTTGCCATTTGAATATGAGTGGCGTACTTTTCAGAAGCGTGTTTATATGTTCGCGCCTTGTATGCCTCCGCATAACTCTTACCGAAAATTGTATCTACAAATGGATCCAATTTCAATTCCTTCGAAAAACGTTCTGGTACTTTGACTTCAATATCTTCACGTACAAAAGCTGACTCACTATCATCTACCTCTTGACCATTTAATTGCGCTTGCATGTGCTGTATTTGAGCATCTACACGTAAATCCTGTGGTGATGGCTGCACGGGTCTCAGCGCTGTATTCCGCACCCGCTCTAAAATTTGTAACGTTTCCTTGGCATTCGCATCATCTACTATAGGCGCTTCCTCATTTACACGCTCTACCTGTGAATATTGCTTTTGCATTTGCTCATGTGCGAACACATTTTTCGTCTGTTGCATATCTTGAATGATTGCTTGCTGTTGAGGTGTGACCTCTTTGGATTCCTCTTTTTGTTGCTCAAAGAGTTCTTGGTCTGTATGCCCTAAAAGTAAATTTTCTAGCTCAAGCAATAACGGATTTTTCTTTGGTGGAAAATACAGTGCACTTTTTCGATATGCATCACCAGCTTGTTTTCGCTGTAAAATCTTTTTACGATTATAGTGTGATGATATTCTTTCTTGTTCTATTAAACTAGATAGTTTCATATGATTCACCTCGGCTTTCTTATTTAATATGCAAGTTAAATAATAGATATGATAATTTCCTCTATTAACTTTATCTATTCCTTCAGAATAGTTTCTGTACCCTAATTATCGGAATTTTCTTTACCAAATTCAAGAGCAAATTAATACTAAGCTCCTAAAGAAATATTTCACTTTCAACGAAATAGATATAAAGACCTAACAAAACCCTCAATATTATATTCATTTAGTATTTCAATATTTAATTTCAATAAAATTTATTATCGTTACCACTTTATAAATGGTGTTAATTCACCACTAAAAAAACAGCCCCATAACAAGGACTGTTTCTATCTGTCTTTTTTAGGTTTAATAAGTATACTTTTATAGGCTAAGTAACCAAGCCATGCACCGAGTGTATTTAAAATTAAATCATCAATATCAGCCGACCCAACCGTAAAAATAAACTGGATCGTTTCTACCGCTAGACTAGAGAAAAAGCCTGCCCAAATAACTGTCCGCGCTTTACGAAACTTTTTTGATAATAATGGAAGTAAAAAGCCCATTGGGGTAAATATCAATAAATTGCCTAGTAAATTAATAATAATGATATCCAAATTAAAATACTGAGAGTAATTTATATAGCGAAGAATTGTATCAAAGGGAATAAAATTTGTGGTTAAACGCCAGTCACTATAATCAAACAGCCCTAATTCGTCTAGAGAATATTCGCCATTAAATAAAATAATAATTACATTCACTAGTCGATCAATAACTAGTTTATAAAAAGCTATAACGGAATAAATACAAAAAAATATCCAACCTATTATCTTGATTGGTAAATAATATGTATCTATCAATGAACGATAAGGTAACGGTAGCTTGGCACTACCCTGTATATTATTTTTTGTCATGCCTGTACAACCTACCTCCTGTATCCTCTCATAATTTTAATATGCCTCCCTTCCCCATGCAAGTGGCAAAAATAAGATGGGTGAAGCGTTTTAAAGCATACTAGCATATTAGGAATACTTTATCCCCCTTTACTATACGTTTGTCCAGATTCAATTAGAAAAGAGAAAAAAACAAATTTTAACAAAATACAATCCTTAGCTTTTGGTGATGCAAAAAAAGCTGCCTCAATTAAACTGAGACAGCATTCTTTCAGACTTTATACTGGATTTACTCCATGTTTACGTTCCGAGAATAACAAATATTTTGACATATACAGCTCTAAACGTGATTCAAGTGCTTTTCGTAAATCATTTGGCTCAATAACATCGTCAATGATGAGCTCTGAAGCTAGACGATAGACATCGATTTCCTCTTGATATTCCTTGCGTTTCTCTGCAATAAAGTTCGCTTGCTCCTCTTTTGGAAGTTCAGCGATTTTATTTGCATATACTGCGTTGACCGCTGCCTCTGGGCCCATTACAGCAATTTGCGCGTTAGAAAGCGCAATACAGCAGTCTGGCTCAAAAGCAGGACCTGCCATTGCATACAGCCCTGCACCATATGCCTTGCGAACAATGACCGTTAATTTAGGGACTGTTGCCTCGCTCATTGCGAAAATCATTTTCGCACCATGGCGTATAATCCCAGCTTTTTCAACTTGCGTACCAATCATAAAGCCTGGTACATCTGCAAGGAAAAGAAGCGGAATATTAAACGCATCACAAAGTGAAATGAACTTTGCTGCTTTATCAGCTGAATCGTGGAACAAAACGCCCCCCTTTACGCGCGGTTGATTGGCGATAATTCCAACGGATTGCCCATTAATGCGCCCAAGTCCTGTAATTAATTCTGGAGCGAATAATTTTTTTACTTCACAAAACGAATTTTCATCTATAATACGGTCAATTAGCTTATACATATCAAAAGGAACGTTTTGATTTTTTGGTATTAGCTCTTCAATCGATTTATCGAATGTAGCTGGTGGCTTTGGAGCCTCCACCTTACCGCGCTCTGCATAATTGTTCGGGAAGTAGCTCAAATATTTACGGGCATAGGCAATTGCTTCCTGCTCGGTTTTAGCAAGCACATCTCCACAACCGGAAACGGAACAGTGCATTTTCGCTCCACCCATCGTTTCCAAATCTACCTTCTCACCAATAACCATTTCCGCCATACGTGGGGATCCTAAATACATCGATGCATTGCCCTCTACCATAACTACAATATCGCAGAATGCAGGGATATATGCGCCTCCTGCTGCAGAAGGTCCAAACAGTAAGCATATTTGAGGGATTTTACCTGATAGTTTTACCTGATTATAGAAAATACGTCCTGCTCCTCGTCGGCCAGGAAACATTTCTAATTGATCAGTAATACGTGCACCTGCCGAATCGACTAGATACAGTAATGGGCAATTTAACTTTTCAGCTGTTTCTTGAATACGAATCATTTTTTCTACTGTACGTTTACCCCAAGAGCCAGCTTTAATCGTCGAATCGTTTGCTAATACACAAACGGTACGGCCATGGATTTTACCGATTCCTGTTATAACGCCATCTGCCGGTAAGTCACCAACTAAGCAGTTTGCGTACAAGCCATCCTCTGATTGCAGCCCATCATCTAATAATAATTCGAGTCGTTCACGTACAAATAATTTTCCTTGCTGCGCATTTTTATCGTGATATTTTGGCAGACCGCCTGCTAAAATTTGTTCCTTCATTGTTTTAGTCGTATTTTCTGTCGGTACATTGCTCATAGTTAATTCCTCCTTTTGCCCATTCGGTTACGCCTTAGCATAAATAGTTAATAGTATACCTAGATTTCAGTTCATCATCATAGCTTGGGGTTGATTTCCGTTCCGGCTGGGCGCTTTCCTGGGGCGTTCGATGAGCCGCTTCGCTTCGCTGCAGGGTCTCATCTGTAACGCTGATCCCCGAGGAGTCGCCCAGCCTCCACTCCAATCAACTTATGGCATTGCATATGTTATAACTAAGTATTATTCCAAACTTCCGATAATGAACCAAAATCTATTAGAAATTCAACCTTGTATGGTTCATCACTATAACGTGGGTTGATTTCCGTTTCGACCAAGAGCTTTCCTGGGCGCGTTCGATGAGCCCCAAGAAGTCACCTAGCCCCACTTTTTGATGATATGCCAATATTTTAAAATCCCTACTTTAAAACCATTCAAAGTCTATCATCAGAGCTTTTATTTCCCTAAGTATTGCGGTGTTCGTTTTTCTTGGAAAGCAAGTAAGCCCTCTAATCGATCTTCTGTAGGAATCAGAGCATTATATGCAAGTGATTCGATTTTTAAACCCGTAGCTAAATCTACTTCAACTCCTTGATTCATGGCGATTTTCGCCTGTACTAAAGAAAGTGGAGCATTCTTTGCCATTTCGAGTGCAAGCTGCTGAGCCTTTTCTAGTACTTCATGTCCTTCATGAACATACTCCACAATACCGTAGCTTCTCGCTTCCTCTGCATTTAGTCGACGTGCTGTATAAATTAATTCCTTCGCTTTTCCAATGCCAATTAGTCGTGGAAGTCGTTGTGTGCCTCCTGCCCCTGGGATGATGCCGAGAGATGTTTCCGTAAGGCCCATCTTTGCATGTGCAGCTGCAAGACGTAAATCACAGGCTAATGCTAGTTCGAGTCCGCCACCAAAAGCAACACCATTTAATACGGCGATAACTGGTTGAGCGAGTGCTTCTACTTTTGCCACTGTTGCACCGATTAATTGCACAATCTGCTTTACTTGTCGGTCTGGCATCCCTTTACGTTCTTTTAAATCTGCTCCTGCGCAAAAAGCTTTTTCCCCTGCCCCCGTTAGTAAAACGACTCGCACTGCCAGATCACCGTTTATGTTGTCGAGTGTCGTGCTCAGTTCTTGGAGTAGTTGTACAGACATTGCATTTGCAGCTTCAGGTCTGGAAAGTGTAATAAGCCCGATGCTACCATCTAATAATTCAAAACGAACGAGTTGCGTCATAATTGGCTCGCACTCCTTTCATTACGGGCAATCGCCATTTGTTTAGAGGCAACGGCCTTCCCTAGTTTCTGTTCAATAAATAGCGCAGCCTCTAGCACTTTATCCAGCTCTACACCCGTTGTAATACCCATTTCATCTAATAAATACAGTAAATCTTCCGTAGCTACATTACCTGATGCTCCTTTGGCATACGGACAGCCGCCAAGTCCACCAAGCGCACTATCAAACTTCGTAATCCCCATTTTTAAAGATTGAACAATATTCGCTAGCGCTGTGCCACGTGTATCATGAAAATGCATCGCGAAATTTTCTGCAGGATATCTTTTTAGTAATTCTTCTAAAAGATTCTCCACCTGTGTCGGTACACCAACACCAATCGTGTCACCGAGCGAAATTTCATCGACGCCCATTTCTAATAATTTTTCTGTTACTCGCAAAACCTTTTCTGGTTGTATGTAGCCTTCATACGGGCACCCAATTACTGTTGAGATATAGCCTCGTACGTTTTTATGCGCTGCCTTTGCCCCTACCACAACTTCCTGTAGTATCGGAAATGTTTCATTAATTGTTTTATTAATATTACTTTGATTATGGCTTTCACTTGCTGACATAAATACGCTCACTTCATCTACTTCAGCCTGCAATGCACGTTCTAAGCCCCGCATGTTCGGTACGAGTGCTGCATATGTGATATCTTTTTGGCGTTTAATGGCCTGAAGAACCTCCACTGCATCTGCCAGCTGTGGAATCCACTTCGGATGCACAAAAGAAGTTACCTCAATATAATTTAATCCAGTTTGACTAAGTAAATTTACTAATTGCACTTTATCGGCAGTTGCAAGATGCGTTTTCTCATTTTGCAAACCGTCACGAGGCCCTACTTCCTTTAACGTGACATGCTTTGGTAGCTGCATAAAGAAGCCTCCTTATTCAATTTCTAAAATATCATCATCAACGTTAATGAAATCCCCTTCGTTCGCAATGATTTTTGTGACTACGCCATCTTCCTCTGCTTCAATAGGAATCTCCATTTTCATCGACTCTAAAATTGCCACATCTTGTCCCGCTGTAACTTTCTCGCCCTCTGCTACAACAATTTTCCATACTGTTCCTGCCATGCTCGCTTTAACTGTTGCCATTGTAATCCCTCCAAATGTTATGAATGTACTGATAACGCATTCGCACTAATATTTAAGTGCGAATGCTTTTATCAAATTCGCCTTGGCGTAATTGTCGTTGCTGTCGCTTCGCCCTCGCACAGATAAACAATACGTCCAGAGGTTTTATTTTGTCTCTGCTAATTGAGGTAGATAATATTCATCTACAAATTTAGTTGTTGTATAGCCCTTTAAAAATTGTTCATGTGTGACTGTTTTCAGTAGCATTGGAATATTTGTTTGAATTCCTTCTATTTTATACGCTTTAAGTGCCTCAATAAGTCGCTCACACGCAATTGCTCGTGTTTCTCCCCACACAACTAATTTGCTAATCATCGGATCGTAAAAAGGTGTTACCGATGTGCCAGCCTCTACGCCACATTCATGGCGAATACCTTCACCTGTTGGTAATTCAAAAGCCGTGATTGTACCTGGAGAAGGGAAAAAGGTCGAAGGATTTTCGGCGTAGATGCGTACTTCAATCGCATGCCCTTTTCTTTCTATACTATCGCGCGTAAATGCTAATGGTTGTTTTGCCGCAATCTTTAATTGCTCCTCTACAAGATCTAGTTTCGTAATTTCCTCAGTCACCGGATGTTCAACCTGTAAGCGCGTATTCATCTCTAAGAAATAAAAGTTTTGCTCTGCATCTACTAAATACTCAATCGTTCCAGCATTCACATAGCCAATATGCTGAACTGCCTTGACTGAAGCATCTAGCATACTTTTTCTTGTTTCTTCAGAAATGAAAGGAGATGGTGCTTCCTCAACTACTTTTTGATTTCTGCGTTGAATCGAGCACTCGCGCTCAAATAGCGGTACGACATTGCCATCGTGATCCGCAATAATTTGTACCTCGACGTGATGAGGATTAGCAATAAATCGTTCCATATACATCGTGCCATCACCAAAGAATGACTGTGCACGCTTTTGATTTCCCTCAAAGGCCTTTGCCAATCCCTCTGCATTTTCTACGAGTTGCATTCCGATACCCCCACCGCCAGCAGAGGCTTTTAACATAATCGGATAGCCTAGACGGGAAGCAATTTCAATAGCTTCTGTTACATCTTTCACAGGTTTCTCTACGCCTTCAACAATTGGTACACCTGCCGCCTTCATCGTTTTCCGGGCTTCTAATTTACTACCCATCGAAGCAATAACGTCTGCGCTAGGCCCAATAAAAACTAAGCCTGCCTCTGTACAACGTTTAGCAAACTCAGCGTTTTCTGATAATAAGCCATAGCCTGGATGAACAGCTTCAGCACCGCTTTCCTTCGCCACTTCAAGAATACGATCAATATTTAAATAACTTTGTGCAACAGGTGGTTTTCCGATACAGAACGCCTCATCCGCTTCCTTAACATGTAAGCTTTCAGCGTCCGCCTCAGAATACACCGCAACTGTTAGGACATTAAGTCGTTTGCATGTTCTAATAACACGTCTTGCTATCTCTCCACGATTTGCAATTAAAACCTTTTTGAACATAACACCGGCCCCCTTCTTACTTCACTGCTGGAACAAAACTCTCTCGTAATCTATACTTTTGAACTTTTCCTGATGCAGTCATCGGATAGTCGTCGATAAAGAAAATATGTCGTGGTATTTTATGTCTAGATATTTTATCCCGACAATAATCCCGAATTTCTTCCCCTGTTGCCTGCTCTCCTTCACGCAAAATGATCCAAGCTGCCGCTTCCTCTCCATAAACAGGATCAGGAACGCCAGCGACCTGTACATCTGCAATTTTCGGGTGTGTGTAAAGGAATTCTTCAATTTCTCGAGGAGATATATTTTCACCACCGCGAATAATCATATCTTTTAAACGCCCTGTTACACGTACATAGCCCGCCTCATCCATCGTTGCCAAATCCCCGGTATGCAGCCAACCAGCCCCATCAATTGCAAGAAGTGTTTCTTCTTGGTTTTTATAGTAACCTTTCATGACATGGTAGCCTCTCGTACATAGTTCCCCTTGCTCATTTGGCGCAGCTTCTTCGTCTGTACCAGGAACGACGATTTTAACTTCCAGATTCGGTAATGCACGACCAACGGTTTCTACCTTTAACAATAGCGGGTCATCTGCTCTCGTTTGTGTAATAACAGGTGAGGCTTCTGTTTGTCCGTAACAGATAGTTACATCCTTCATTCCCATTTTGTCGATCACGGCTTTCATCACCTCAATAGGACAATTAGAGCCTGCCATTACTCCAGTGCGTAACGTTGATAGATCAAAAGACGGAAAATTCGGTAAAGTAAGTTCACTAATAAACATCGTTGGTACACCATGTAACGCTGTACATTTCTCTTTTTCAACTGTTTGTAGTACTTCAGTAGCTGAAAATTCCTGCACGGGTACCATCGTCCCGCCACTAGTCGTAATGGCTAATGTTCCAATTACACAGCCAAAGCAATGGAAGAATGGGACAGGGATGCATAAACGATCTTCGAAAGTTAAATCCATACATTCTGCAATATTAATCGCATTATTGACTAAGTTATAATGCGTTAACATAACACCTTTCGGAAAACCTGTTGTTCCCGAAGTATATTGAACATTAATAACATCATCATAATGAAGCTCTTGCTGTCTTTTATCTAATTGCTCCTCTGTTATTTGCGCTGCAGCCGATAACACATCAGCCCAGTTTAGCACTCCGGGGTATTTTGTCTCGCCAATTAAAATAACATTTTTCAATAAAGGTAGTCGCTTTGATTGCAAATTACCCGGTTCACAATGTTCAAGCTCTGGACATAACTCTTGCAGTGTATTCATAAAAGAATGGTCTCGATAATTTTCAATTAACATAATCGTTTTTGCATCGGATTGCTTCAATAAATATTCCAACTCGCTTGAGCGATAATTAGTGTTGACAGTGACGATCGGAGCACCCATTTTACCTGTACCAAATTGCAACTGTACCCATTCCGGGACATTGGTCGTCCATACTGCAATATGCTCGCCCTTCTCTATTCCAAGAGCCATTAACCCTCTAGCTACTAAACGACTTTGCCGATTGAGTTCCTCGTAGGTCATCCGTAAATCCCTGTCTGCATACACTAATGCTTCCCGTTGTGGATACTTTTCCGATTGTTCATCTAGCAATTGACCAATAGTTTGATACACAAGTTCCGCCATGAAAATCCTCCTTTTAGCTACCTAAGATCATTAACAGCCTATTAAACGAGAAATAACGAGACGTTGAATTTCAGACGTTCCTTCACCAATTTCCATTAACTTAATATCACGCAGATGACGCTCTACATCGTATTCTTTCATATAGCCTGAACCGCCGTGAATTTGAATGGCTTGATTACAAGTTCGGAAGCCCATTTCAGAAGCAAATAATTTTGCCATTGCCGCTTCCTTCCCGAATGGTTTCTTTTGATCTTTAAGCCATGCCGCCTTATGTACTAACGTACGTGCAAGCTCTATCTCCATTGCCATATCGGCCAATTTAAACTGTATTGCCTGAAGTTTTGAAATTGGTGCACCAAATTGTTCACGTTCTTTTGCGTATTTTAATGATTTCTCATAAGCTGCCTGTGCAATTCCTACAGATAATGCTGCAATGGAAATACGTCCTCCGTCTAAAGTATTTAAAAATTGGCTAAATCCGCGTTTTTCATCCCCTAAAAGATTAGCCCTTGGTACACGAACATTTTGCAAAATAATCTCACATGTATTGGAGCCACGTACGCCCATTTTGTCGTAATTGCAGTTGATCGTTACGCCAGGAGTATTAGTTGGTACAATGATAGCTGAGATGATTTTTTTACCATCCTCACGTTTACCTGTCACTGCCGTCACAATAATTTGACGTGCATGGCCAGCATTTGTGATCCAGCATTTTTCACCATTAATGATGTAATCATCACCATCAATTACGGCTGTTGTACGTGTCCCACCAGCATCTGAACCAGCATTGGGCTCTGTTAGACCAAACGAACCTAATGTTTCTCCCTTCGCTAATGGAATAAGCCATTCTTGCTTTTGCTCCTCTGTACCGAAATTATAAATAGGCGAAGCACCTAAGCTAACTGCTGCTGCATAGCTTAATCCTGTGCCACCACACGCACGACCGATTTCTTCAACAGCAAGTGCGTAGGAAACAGTATCTCCGCCTGAACCACCATACTCTTCAGGAAATGGAATACCTAATAAGCCTAGCTCTGCCATCTTGTTAAAGCTCTCTATTCTCATCGTCGATGTCTCGTCAACCTCACGAGCATACGGTTTAATTTCATTTTCAGCAAAATCACGCACCATGTCTCGAATCATTGCTTGCTCTTTCGTTAGTTCAAAGTTCATCCCCAGTCCCCCTAATGTTTAATGTGCCATAGCGGATTTCGTTCAGATGACAGTTGCAAAAAATCAATTATACCTCGGCATAATAGCGTCCGGAATCGGCCGGAGGCTTTGGGCCAACGTGATGTTGGTCACTCAGTCGTTGCCACAGGACATGACGGTTTTAGACTGAGTTCCTCTATTTCAATGGGTGTTTAAACACCCATTGAAATAAGTTAATACCGACTAGTCGGTTTGTTTTAACTATTAATAAAACCAGTTTTTGCTTCTGGCTTCTCTTTGACCATAAATTGAACTGCTTCTTCCACTGCTTGTTCAGTGACAATCGCACGCAATACCATATCCGTAAAGACCTCTGTAATTTCCTCCATTGTTAATGGACCAGATTGCTTAAACCATTTGTATGTCCAGTTAATCATCCCAACAATAGCCATCGTTACAATAGTACAAGGTAGTTCTGTACGAAAATCCTTTGTTTGTTGGCCTTCCTCTATGACTTTTTGTAAAATATCCCGATATTGATCTCGTTTTTTATGAATAATTTCATTATAATCCCCTGGCAATGAACGGCTTTCCTCATAAAAAACAGTAATATGTGCTTGATACACATCAAATACTTGAGTCAGTGTTTGCAGCATTGCACATAAACGTGTAATCGGTGTATCGTATTTGTCATATGCCTCCTGTGATTGTTTAATAACATAGGAAATAAATACATCGTGAATTTCATACAACAACTCATCTTTCGATTTAAAATTATGATAAAATCCACCCTTTGATGCACCAATATATTCAACAATGCGATCAACAGTGACATTGTGATAGCCATCTTGCTGAAATAGCACTACAGAAGCGTCAACAATGCGTTGTTTTAACGTTTTCTTTACCATAGGCATCTATCATCCTTCTTATAACTCTTTACTCCATCACTCTTTATAATTAGAAAAAGTTTGGGTCATCACCCTAATGTGTGGTTGATTTCCGTTCCGGCTGGGTGCTTTGTTGCTGCCGCTTCGCTTTCGCTACAGAAAACATTTGTTGCTGACGCTTCGCTTTCGCACAGAGCAAAGCTTCCTGGGGGCGTCCGATGAGCCGCTTCACTCGCGATGCTCGCTCCAGGGTCTCATCTGTGACGCTGATCCCCGAGGAGCCGCCCAACCTCCACTCCAATCAACTTACGCATATAGTATATGTTTTAGCAAAATGCCATCCCATCTATCGGCGGAGAAACCTGACTTTTCTTAATTATAAAAAAACTACGACACCATTAATATAGCATTTACAAAAATTAGTGTCTAGCATCGATGTAGATTTTATTTAAAATTACGAGAATTTATTTTACATAAAGCAGAATTTTCAAAACCTATACAAATCGATTTCGCCTTGGTGTAATTGGCCGCTGTCGCTTTGCTTTCTCTACAAGAGAGATTTGTAACTGCCGTTTCACTTACGTTACATAAAACATTTGCTGAATGAAGATAAACAAACATACAATTACTGTATGATTTTCAACTTGTTTTCATTACTAAGATCCAAAAAAATTCCCTAGCGCTGTATAAGAACACTAGAGAATCTCAAAAATATAGTTATGAAGCTTTTGGTATTTTACGTAGCCACGAGATGATAATAGCAATGATTAGTGCAAAGCCTAAATACCCCATTGTTGAATATACCTTTCCAACTAATGTCGTGAACCCTACTAAACTCGCGACAAAGCCTATTAAGCCTATTACCACAATACCCAATTTAAAGCTTTTATGGTCAGGCGCTATAAAACGTACTGTAAATGCATAAAGCATTCCTACAGCTGTATTGTACATCATACCTAATAGAGCAATAGACATTAAAATACCTACTACAGGATGAATTTGTTTTGCTAGCTCTAATGTTGGCATTGCCGTCCCACCAACTACATCCATTTTAACGAACAAAGCAATATTAATAAGTATGATTAAAACACCGAGCATTACGCCACCAAGAAGACCACCTAAACCAGCAATCTTGCGCTCTTTTACCGTTCCCCCCATAACAATTAACATCGCAGTACCAGCAGCTATGTTATAAGATACATAGAGAAGTGCACCCAATATCCAATTAGAAGACGCAGATGTTTGCTCCTGTGCTAACACATGCTGTTCGGCAATTGTTAAGTCCATCGTGAAAATAGAATAAATTAATATAATAAAAACGATTCCCATTAAATATGGCGTCACTAAAGCTATTATATTAATAATGTTTTTTACATTTAATAGCAATGTTAAAATCGTAATGATTACCATAAAAATACTACCAATCATCGGATTTATATTAAACATTTGCTCGAATGTAGACCCCGAACCAGCAAACATCACAACCGCAACGCCAAATAAGAAGAATGTAATGACAATATCTAATAGTACCCCAACATACCGTCCACCAATTTGATAGATAACCTCTTTATGAGAGGTCGTTTGTGAATCCGCTCCTAATTGTGCTAGACTCATCCCTAAAAAGGCAAATGCAATTGTTGCGACAATTCCCCCTGCTATACCGTAAAGACCAAAGCTCGTAAAATATTGCATAATTTCTTGTCCTGATGCAAAGCCAGCACCAACGATTAACCCTACAAATGCGCCACCTATCTGCCAACTTTTTTTCATAGACCACCTGCTTATCTATTTTTTAAAATCCATAAGACGGTTGATTCCTCGTAGGAGTCATCGCCTTATGATTTAAGTTCTATCCATAAGTTTTCTAAGATCGCATTATTTATATATTTTCTGTGCTACTGTGAATAAATCGATTGTCTCCCTACTCACTTCATAGCCGATTCCTGCTTTTTGAGGAACTTCAATATAACCGTCCTTCACTACAACTTCTGGGTTGATGATATCTTTTTCCCAATAACGGTTTGAGCCTGCAGTATCTCCAGGTAAAATGAAATTCGATAATGTAGTTAATGCCACATTATGTGCACGACCAATACCAGACTCTAGCATGCCTCCACACCAAACTGGAATGTTATTTGCCTCACAATAATCATGTATTTTCTTCGCTTCTGTTAAGCCACCAACACGACCAATTTTAATGTTAATAATTTTAGTACCGCCTAACTCAACAGCTTTACGTGCATCTTCTAAAGAATGGATACTTTCGTCTAAGCAGATTGGCGTATCGATTAATTTTTGTAATGCTGCGTGGTCAATGATGTCATCCGACGCCAATGGTTGTTCGATCATCGTTAAATTAAAAGCATCTAGCTGCTTGAGCGTCTCAGCATCTTCGAGACGATAAGCTGAGTTCGCATCTGCCATAAACGCCACATCAGGGAACGTTTCACGTAATGTACGCATGACCTCTACATCCCAGCATGGCTTAATTTTGATTTTCATTCGTTTATAGCCTTCATTCACAAAGCCATCTACTAACGCAATTAGGTCCTCGATTGTTTTTTGAATACCGATACTGATCCCTACTTCAATGTTATCCTTTTTACCACCAAGTGCGGCCGCCAGTGATTGATTCGTCTGTTGGGCGTAAATATCCCAAATAGCACCTTCAATCGTTGATTTCGCCATATTATTTTTGCGAATTGGTTTAAATAGCTCATTGACCTCATCCGGATGCTGAAGCTCTTTATTTAAAATAAGAGGGATTAAAAAATCCTCTAGCATATGCCAGTTCGTTTGCAATGTTTCCTCGTTGTACCAAGGAGAATGGAATGCAACAGATTCTCCCCAACCGATTGTTCCTGCCTCATCCTTGGCCTCTAAAACTAAAAAATCTTTATCCTCGAATGTGCCAAAGCTAGTTGTAAATGGTTCTTTTAATTTCATTTTTAAATGTCTAATGGAAATTTCTATAATTTTCATATTGGTTTACCCCTTCCAGATCTAAAGTTTCTAATTTTACGAGGACATACTCGTTGTAATATTCTTGTTGCTGCAATTGAACTGCCGCATAGCCTTGTGCAAATAAGCGTTGTAATAAATATCTCGTTTTGAAACGCCAGTCCAATGCTAATGCTGGATCTTGTAGCTTCAATGCTTGAAAATCCTTTGGTACAGGCAATGTATATGAGCTTTCCTTATATTTTAAATTTTCAGATATATTTAAACATAGAAATCCTTGTTCATTTAATACACAGCTAGCCACTGGTATGGCATCCGTCGTATCTATTGAAAGATTTTTACTTACGTAATTAGAGGTTATATGCCAACACACCTCAAAACGGTCTGAAGGTAGTCCCTTATTTAAGCCATCCTGCATTTCACCGTAGCAGTTTTCTATATACGTATTACAAATACCATTTAATTTGGACAGATTGAGAAAACCATTTCGAGTTTCCAGCGGATCAAACGTCCACACCATTAAATCGTAGCCCCTCTCAATAGCAATAGCTTGCTGGGCATATTTTAATTGTTCACCTATTCCTTGGGAGCGGAAATTTTCGTCTATCCCTAACATATGGGAACATAAATAGCTTTTGCCCTCTCGAAACCCCGAAAAGCCATAGCTAAAGCCAACTAATTGATCACCATCATAGGCACCAACAACGATACCGCCATTTTTCACAGCTGTTAAAGTTTGATGAATGGGAATTGAAGGCATGCCCCAAACGTTATATTCCAATTGTTGAACTTGCTCCAGCTGTTCGATTGTCTTTATTTCCCTTATGTTAATCATTGCTATCGCTCCTTTCTTAATGGCCCTCAGTTAAGGTCTATAAAGCTCGTAAAATAGCTCTCGTGATAATGTTCACGCCGGTAATAAGCCGCTCTCGATTAAAGGTCATGTTCGGATGATGTAATCCTGGTATTACACCACAGCCTAAGCCTAGCATTGTTGCTTTCAGGTTCGGACGTTCATACGTATAAAAATGAAAATCCTCTCCTCCAGGAGTGACGACTGATGAAGCACATGCTTTTTCACCAACTACGTCAACTATCGCTGCTTTCATATGTTGTAATGCCTCATCATTCACTAATGCTGCAACAATATGTGCATCTACATGTAAGGAAATTTTTGCACCATACATCACTTCTATCGATGCTTTTACACGTTCAATACCATCCGTGAGAGTTTGCATTACTTCATTTGTTTGTGCTCGTGCATCGATGCTAAATGTTGCTTTCCCCGGAATAATATTCGTCGAGGTTCCTCCTGCATTAAATTGTGTCATTTTGACTGAAGCAGAGACATTGGGGTCTGTCCAGAGCTTTTGTAAACCTTCGACAAATGCAGCCCCTACTTCAATTGCATTAATGCCGAGTTCAGGTCGTGCGCCATGAGCCTCTTCCCCAAGAATTGTCCCAGTAAAAAGCTTTGCAGCACCGTGGTACAATGCTGGAGCATACGTCCCGTCCCTTAATTCTTTTAACGGACGAACATGGACACCAAATAAGTATTCTAAATGATCGATAAGCCCCTTCTCGACGAATGCGCGAGCGCCCTGTGCCTTTTCTTCAGCAGGCTGAAAAAGAATACGTACTGCGCCTGGGAGTAAATGCTCCATATCCTTTAACACGAGTGCCGTCCCAATAGCCATCGTCATGTGACCGTCATGGCCACAAGAATGATTAGCCTTAAATTCACCATCTACTTCCTGCCATAGAGCATCAATATCCGTACGAAATCCGACTCTCGGTATTCCTTCACCAATATCTACATACAGTCCCGTCATATCCTCAAACAATTGAGGCTCCATCTGTGCCTCCTTCAATAAACCGGCGATGTATTGCGTTGTCTTCTTTTCTTGCCAGCTAATTTCCGGATGCTCATGTAAATATGTAAAAATATCAGCCAATCTCGGCTGTAAGTTTTGTAAAATTTGATTCATTGTATTCAACTCCATCGATTTGCTAAAAAGCTATGTTGGAAATCATCATATTTTACGCGTTGATTTTCATAATAGTCGTGATTTTGTGCAGTCATACCTGCAATTAGTGTATTTAAAAATGAAATCAGTGCTGGCATTGCATCAATCGTAGACATTTCTTGTTGTTCATTCACTAAGGTAATCGTCGCATATTGCGTGATAGGTGCAATTTTAGAATCTGTAATACCAATAATCTCGCAATTTTTTTCTTGAATTTCGGCTGCAAATTGAATCGGTTCTTTAAAATAACGATGAAACGATAAAATAATGACCACACTATCCTCATCAATTTCTTGTAAAGCTCTAATGATTTCACTAGTTTCAAAATCTAAAAGCACTACGTTAGGACGTAGTATATTTAACGTAAAACACAACCATTGTGCCGCTAAATGGGAGGACCCATTCCCGACAATATAAATTTTTTTCTTCGTATGCAGCAGAATGGAAGCACGATTAAAATCTTCCTCGTTGATGTTCTTCGCAACATTTAAAATACTCGCTGCATCCTTTTCCATCGTTTTTTCATAAAAACGCGGGGTCTCAAAAAGTGCCTGCTTTGATTGCAAATAATTGTGTAAGCTACTAGTATTTCCTTCATTGAATAACTGCATCGTAATCTCACGCTGCAGCTCAGCATAACCCGATAATCCGATAGCGTAGCAAAAGCGGATAACCGTCGTTTCACTTACCCCTGCCTTCTCCCCCACATATGCGGCTGAATGAACACCAACAGTCTGCAAATTTTTGAGGATGAAGATCGCTACCTTTTGCTGACTCTTTGAAAGCTCCTGATATTTATGTTGAATGACTTGTTGAATTGTTTGATTATCCATCAAAGAAGTTCATCCTTCTCATTTTATTTTTTGAAGCTCAAACTGCATTGTTACATACAGTAGCATACTTATTTTCTTAACTCAATATATTTTCTGAAATTTCTGTTTATATTTAAAAAATAAAAATTTTGCAAGAACAAAGAACCATTCTGTGGCACCGGTTTCAATCTACGAAATGAACAACAAAGGTAGCTCATCTTCAAAAGTTGAATCATGTGAATAAGTTGATTGGAGTGGATACTGGGCGATTCCTTGGGATCAGCAAGAGAAACGAAGGCTAAAAGCATCACGTCCTGTGATAACGCCTTCGTGACCAACATCGTGTTGGCAAGGAAGTTTAAGGGTTATACATACTTCAGCTATTACTAACTATGTTACTATTAACAGTACAAGATAGTAAAAGGAGTTCAAAATATGGCGAAAAGTTTAGTTTTAGCAGAAAAACCTTCAGTGGCACGCGATATTGCAAATGTACTGAAATGTAACAAAAAGGGTAATGGATTCTTAGAAGGTGACAAATATATCGTCACATGGGCGCTGGGTCATTTAGTAACACTTGCCGACCCAGAAAGCTATGATGAGAAATATAAAAAGTGGGACTTAGCAGATTTACCGATGCTACCAGAACGTTTAAAACTCACAACGATTAAGCAAACAAGTAAACAATATAATGCTGTTAAATCACAACTAATACGTGGTGATGTAAATGAAATCATAATAGCAACCGATGCTGGACGTGAAGGTGAGCTAGTAGCACGCTGGATTATTGAGCGTGCTAAAGTAAATAAACCAATTAAGCGCTTGTGGATTTCTTCTGTAACGGATAAAGCAATCAAAGAAGGCTTTGCAAATTTAAAACCAGGTAAAGCATATGAAAACCTTTATTTTTCAGCTATAGCGCGTTCTGAAGCTGACTGGTATATCGGACTTAATGCGACTAGAGCGTTAACGACTAAACATAATGCACAGCTAAATTGTGGACGCGTTCAAACACCAGTTGTAGCAATGGTAGCAGCACGCGAAGATGAAATTAAAAATTTCAAAGCGCAAACATATTATGGTATTGAAGCAAAAACATCGGAATTAAAATTAACATGGCAAGATGCAAACGGTAATTCTCGTAGCTTTAATAAAGAGAAAGTCGATGCCATTGTAAATACTTTAGATAGGCAAAATGCAAAAGTAATTGAGATAGAACGTAAACCGAAGAAATCTTTTTCTCCAGGTCTATACGATTTAACTGAATTACAACGAGATGCCAATAAAATGTTTGGCTACTCAGCGAAAGAAACATTAAATATTATGCAAAAGTTATACGAGTCGCATAAGGTGCTTACTTATCCTCGTACAGATTCACGCTATTTATCTTCTGACATCGTTAGCACGCTTCCAGAAAGATTAAAGGCATGTGGTGTAGGAGAATATCGTTCTTTAGCAAATAAGGTGCTTACAAAGTCTATTAAAGCGAATAAATCGTTTGTAGATGACAGTAAAGTATCAGATCACCATGCAATTATTCCAACAGAGGAATATGTTAACTTTGCAAACTTTAACGATAAAGAGCGAAAAATTTATGATTTAGTTGTAAAACGTTTCTTAGCCGTTCTATTCCCAGTACATGAATTTGAGCAATTAACAGTGCAAGCTAAAATCGGCAATGAAAAATTTATCGCACGTGGTAAAACGGTAATTACTGCTGGTTGGAAAGAAGTTTATTCAAATCGTTTTGAGGATGAGGAAACGAACGAAGATGTAAAAGAGCAATTACTTCCTCGTCTAGAAAAAGGACAGGAGTTAAAGGTGAATTTAATTTCACAAACTTCTGGCCAAACAAAGCCACCTGCTAGATTTAACGAAGCTACTCTTTTATCAGCAATGGAGAACCCTACAAAATATTTGAACACGCAAGATAAACAGCTTGCAGATACATTAAAATCAACGGGTGGACTAGGTACAGTAGCAACGCGCGCTGATATTATTGATAAATTATTTAATTCATTCTTACTTGAAAAACGTGGGAAGGATATTCATATCACGTCTAAAGGTAGTCAGTTACTGGATTTAGTTCCGAACGAATTAAAGTCACCTGAGACAACAGCTGAATGGGAGCAAAAATTAGAGTTAATTGCCAAAGGAAAGTTAAAGAAAGAAACGTTTATCAATGAAATGAAGCAGCATACGAAAGAAATCGTAGCGGATATTAAAAATAGTGATAAGAAATTCAAGCACGACAATATCTCAACAAAGACTTGTCCCGATTGCGGTAAACCGATGCTTGAAGTGAACGGTAAAAAAGGCAAAATGCTTGTGTGCCAAGACCGTGAATGTGGTCACCGTAAAAACGTAGCACGTGTCACGAATGCCCGTTGTCCACAATGTAAGAAAAAGCTGGAGCTACGTGGTGAAGGCGATGGACAAATTTTTGTATGTAAATGCGGTCATCGTGAAAAATTATCTGCTTTTGAAGCACGCCGTAAAAAAGAAGGAAGCGGTAAAGTGGATAAACGTAGTGTACAGAAGTATATGAAGCAACAAGAAAAAGAGGCGGAGCCGATTAATAATGCATTTGCGGATTTATTAAAAGGTATGAAATTTGATTAATTTTAAAACAAAGTATAAAGAGGTCCCGCATTAGCGAGGCCTCTTTTAATCTTCATGGTTCATTTTGATCAGCATATTGATTTAAGCCACGTTTTTCTAGTTCTTTAACAAATATTGACCGTAGAGGCACATTACTCATATAAGGTTTTGGTCCAGTAGATAGTCCATCTCCTAGTACTGTTGATGCTCCACACCAGCAATTAGTAAGGCCTACAAGTAAATAAATCTTCGTAAACGTTAATATAGACTAGTGTCTAACTTGGGGAAATGATACGTACTATGAATGTGACAGTACCCCCTGCTCAAATAAAAGTTTACCCTCGCTAATACCAATAATCGTTACCCCTCCGTTAAATAAAATCAAAGTGTGTATTTAATTAATATCAACAGAAATTTAATAGACAAAATAAATTATATTGTTTATCGGATTAATTAATTTAAAAAAATCACGTATTTTGCATGAATAGCAATATGCGTGATTTTTTTATTATTTAAATTTCATATTATCAATTTATGTATGTTTAAACATTTAGAACATCTTTAATTTCATTGGTATGTAAGGAAATATAATATATTCAAAGAATCATTTGATTGATTATTAACTACCAATTAAGTCCCAAATAGAACTGATAATAGTTCCGACATTTACTGTAAAGACCTTTATTCCTAGCAACATCGTCATCTCCTCCTTTCATCTTACTATATATATTATTGGTTTTTTATACATTTTTTGTTAAAATGTAAACAAAAGTTAACATCTTAAAGTTGGAGGAAGTAGTACAAATGAAAATTGGAGAATTAATTAGAGAGTTACGGCTACAAAAAAACGTCCGTTCTAATGTTCTATACAAAAATTTACTGAGTAGACCAGCCATAGTAAAATTTGAACGAGGAGAAAGCGATACGACAGCAGAAAAATTTTTAAAAATGTTAGATTACTTAAATATCACGCTAGAAGAATTTAGTATCATATACAATGATGAGGAAAATAAGGACTTAGATTATACGAGGAAGTATGTTGAAGCTTTCTATAACCAAGATGTAGATGCTTTATACTTAATTGTTGAACAAGTTGAAAATGAATATAAATTAACGCACAACCTAAAGTTTTTACATTTTCGATCCTTGATATTGTTGTTGGTTGATGATCTTCTAGGAACAAAAGAACATACTAAAGAAATAGAATTACTCCAAAAATACTTAATGAATTGTGAAAGCTGGGGTTATTATGAAATCACTTTGTTTGCAAATAGTTTAAGTTTTTACTCAATAGAATTAATTGATCTTGTTTATGATCGTACAAAAAAAACATTACAGCGCTATCAAAATCTTACGAGATACCGTAATGAAATTGCTTTAATAATTTTCAATATTTTAGAAAAAAAAATTACGTGTAAGGATATAGATGGGGCTAAAAAATACCTTGCTGAATTAGAGAAAGTAAAAGTAAGTGTTATAGATAATATGTACATGCAAACAATGATTAAATTTTTCTCTGCATTAATCTCTCTTATAGATGGAGATACGTCAAAGAACAAAACAATACTGGAAATTATAAATGTATTTACTTTACTGGAACTAAAGCTTAAATCCACACAATGCCTTGAGCTTTATGAAAAAGTACAGGAAATTTATAATTTAAAATTCAAAGAGGACACCTATTCTCAATAAGGTTCCCTCTATCTTGCCTTGTTTCTTTGTCTCCTAAAAAGGGCATACAATATCCCATTAAGTAATAAAGGCTATATTTTAGGCATTTGAGAAAGCGTCGATATTTCGACTTGATATTATAACTTATGAGTCAAACTTTTTCTCCTGTTTTTAGGAAAGTCCATTTACTCAATACATATTACATCTTGACTAGGTTCGTTTTCACCCGAAAGCACTTCTTTAAAATTGTACCATCCCTATAAACTTTCACTTAGTATGCCAGCAATTCTTGATCATAAACCTATGTGTAAGAAGAGTAGCATTTTTAAATATCTTCTTTCAACAATTTGATATATAGAGACAATTATGGGAATTAGAGAAATCTTTTAACCATAATTTCTTTGCGTAATCGTAAAGTCAGATTGTATGACAGTTACTTAGACAAGGATTCTTATAATTCCTGATGAAGGAGTTTCGAGCAAGCTGTACTATACTCTTGTTTATAACCCGTTAAAAGTTCCTATTTTGATTCATCAGCTACTTTATATTTTGATAAATATTCTGACAGAACTTCATGGGTGTCATTTTCGGAATCTACGGTAAAGGCAACTATCTTATAATCTTGAATATTTAGTAAATCTTGGACTTCAGCCATATTACATGACATAGGCGGACAAACTGTGTTACAGTTCGTAAAAACAAATATATCCAACTAGGTTTCCCCTTTTAAATTTTCTAACGCTACACTTTCATTATTTTGATTAAAATAGATGCAATCATCTACTAGTTAAATTGATAATTACTACACTCTGACAAAACTATAACAACTCTATTAAACAAATAGGTTTTTTATCTTCAATATCTTTCCCTCCAATAACAACGTTTATTGGTATTTCCTCCTTCCCTTCTTTAAAGAAGATTTCAATTTCAATTAAAATCCCCAGGATCAAGTATCATTTATAATTTCAGACTGTATTCCCTCAAAATATATCAAGTTAACAATTGTTTACATTTTTAATAAATTAAAGGATATGCATTTATTATTAATTTGTAAGTAATTCAAAACCTCTAAAGTTCCAAATACATACAGTTTATTTGTACATTAAGAATTCAAGTTTTAGTTGAGGTGGTTGAAGTACTTATACAAATATCATAAAAGGAGTAGTTAGAAATGAAAAAATTTTTTGCGACACTATTGACTGTTACAGCTTTACTTTCTCCAACAGCTTTTAGCACTCAAGAAGCCCTAGCAGCTGCGCCGTATAAAGATAGTGTTACTTTGACAACGGGTTTACCAAGCATTTCGACAGTACGTGTAAAAAATAATGGTGTTTTGGCATACAATGTTGTAAATACAGGCTTTCAAAAAGTGAGCTTCCAAATTTTTGATAATGGTGAACCACTTTTTCCTGAACGTAGATATCTAGATCCAGGCAAAAGGGATGCTACATCATTAGGTGGAGTGTCGCCAAATAGGGAATATTCACTACGTATCTATTGTGAAAGTAGTACAGGTAAAGGATGTACTGCTGGTGCATCACTTAATGGTAACCCTTAAGAATAAATAAATTCTTTTATCAAGTATAGAAAAATTCCACTTACTATCAGATTTTATGAGCTCGTCTCTATGAAACAGCGAGATATACAGTTCATTTGTCTATTAGAAATTCAAGTGTTAGTTGGTGGATAATTGAAATACTTATAGAATCGGAAAAGGAGTAATTTGAAATGAAAAAATTATTAGCAACACTATTGACAGCTACAGCTTTACTTTCTCCAATAGCTTTTGACAATCAAAAAGCCCTAGCAGCCGCGCCGTATAAAGATAGCGTTACTTTGACAACGGGTTTACCAAGTATTTCGACAGTACGTGTAAAAAATAATGGTCTATTACAATACAATGTTGTAAATACAGGCCGAGAAAAAGTAAGTTTCCGAATTTTCGAAAATGGTGAACCACTTGCAGGATATATTTATCTAAATCCAGGTGAAAGAAATACTTCAACATTAGGTGGAGTGTCGTCAAGTAAGGAATATTCACTACGTGTATATTGTGAAAGTAGTTCAGGTACAGGATGCACTGCTGGCGCTTCGCTTAATGGTAACTAACACTTACTAAAAGAAGTTAAAAGCAGAAATTATTTAGAGCCCTCTACTTAGTCACCTTAATAGTCATTATCGATCAATATAAAGAGCAAATTCACCTTAATTGTGAATTTGCTCTTTTTCTATGCTTCAAATAAAAATATCGAAATTGACTGCATACTCAAACTCTTAAAACATATGTTGAGTTAACAGAATGTTCACAAATTAGAAAGGGGATGAATGAATGGATGCTCAAACTTTCAGACCTCGGAATGTGATTTTTATGACAATTGTTGTTTTTGTATCGATGTTAATTGGTTACGGTATATATATTAATTTTATTGATGTTCCTTTTCCATGACAGCCTTATTTCTTTAACTGACTTAACAAGAACTTTCGGTTGTCTAGTATGCGCTGATCTTTTGGCTTAAATTTACGTGCTTCTTCATTATGCTGATATGCATTTTCATAGAGACGCAAGCGATTGTATAACAAGCTTAGCTGTAAATGTGGAAGCCATGTGGAATAAGCGTGCTTGTGTATAGCCATTGTCTGCTCTATAGGTTGCTGTAATGCTTGTGAATACCAGTAAATAGCTTCTTTATTTTTCGATTGCTCCATAAAAAAATGACCGATTCGACAGCATGTTTCTGGTCTTGGTCGATCATATAATAATGACTGTAAAATAGTTTGTGTTGCTTGTTTTGAATCATGTAGCTGTTGGTAGCAATCCGCTAAGTTTAAGCAAGCTTGAATTTGATCATCAGCAGAGCCTTTTGTGGAATCTAGGAAAATATTATAATGATTGATTGCTTCTAAAAATCGCTGGTGAAATTTAAGCTCATTTGCGTAATGAAAAGTTTCTCTAGCTGAAAATGGGTGCCCTTCTTTCTTTAAACGCTCATAAATAGTAATATTGCGATGGATATCACTTTTTCTTGGTAAATGTGTGATTGCTATATCGCTATGAAAGAGCTGGCCTGTTACATCTAAATATTCATGGACGGCGCCCTGCCACTGAAAATTATGCGCACGTTTTACGAGACGAAATCTTTTTTCACTTGATTCTACATAGCCATCAGCATCCAGCGTTACATAATAATCCATGGAAACAGCATCGACATTAGGATGAAAAAGAGATTGTTTAAGTTGTAGGAACTTTTGCTGATGTTCTGTTGTGATCACGTCATCAGCATCCAGCCATAAAATAAAATCTTTCGTCGCTTGTTGAAAAGAAAAGTTACGAGCTTTGGCAAAGTCATCGCACCAGGTAAAGTCGAAAATTCGTGAGGTATAGTTCCGGACGATATTTTTTGTACGATCAGTTGAGCCTGTATCAATAATATTGATTTCATCCACTAAATGTTGAACGGAGTCTAGGCATCTTTCAATAGTACATTCTTCATTTTTAACAATCATACATAAACTAATCGTAAACATCGGTCCCCTCCTTTTTTTGTAATAATATATGCAAGCTTAAAAATTTAACGAGGCTATTTACCATTTTATCTCCTAACTTTTTGTTTTTATCACCTAAATTATTTAATTTGTCTCCTAACTTTTTGTTTTTATCGCCCAACTTTTATAATTTATCACCCAACTCTTCCATCAAAAAAAACGAACGCTGCACACGTTCGTTTTTTGTCTTATAAGTACTTTTCACGCCACTTTAGTTGTTCTTTTTCTGTGAGCTGTTGTTCTAGGTGTGAATCCCATTGATTTAAGAATGCATTCCAAACTCGGACGAACAAAATATCTTGTTCTTTATCGTGAAGGACAAATTCAAGGCATGGGATATCATTGATTTGTTTAGCGTCTGTTTCAACAATTTTTGAAATTATTTTTTGAGAGGCCCCAGCTCCAGCTTCAGCTTTTTCTTCATCCTCTTGCTGTAGCGCTTCTATTAACATTGCTTCTTCGAATTGCTCCTGCTTCTCAGCCTCTTCATCCACATAGCGATATAATTCTGGTAGGTCATCATATTCTTCTATATTGTCCTCGTCGACAGCAAGAAATGCAAGATGGCATGGGCTATAGTAAAGGTTAGCCATTTCGACATCTAGCTCCTCTTCGAAGATGCCACGTTCCAGCTGCTGCTGTCCTTTAGCGGTTAATCTATAGAAGTCTTCCGTTTGCTCAATAAGACTTACTCGGGACATTAACGATACTAAATCCTCAATAAATAACGGATCAACTAGTAATAGCTCACTTAATTCTTGTGCGTTTGCAAAATCCGCTTCCTGTATGCTCATTAACAGCATTGTCATCAAGACATCCATAGTAGAACGACGAACTGGCTCATAGGTTACTTCTACTGTTCGAATCGGGATGCACCATTCATCGGTTTTGACCATTTTAATATTTCGATTTTGCTGAATTTCACGCATTAAGCGCTGCTGTAATTTTGACAATCTACATCACCTGTCCTTCATGATTACGCAAGCCGTTATAGGATTTCACGGTCTCTAACAGATTGCTATACATCTCTCGTGTATCTGGATGCTTCGCACGTTTGGCAAACATCTCAGCACTTCCGACAAGTAATAATAGTTCTCGAGCACGAGATAAGGCAACGTTTAAACGACGATAATCTCTTGCAAAGCCAACGTCTCCCCCTTTAGGCGTATTACGTACCATACTAACTAATATGACGTCCATCTCCATACCTTGGAACTTATCAACTGTCCCGGTTCTAAATTGAAGATGTGGTAGCTGTAATTCCTGTTGTAGAAGGCGATTAATTTTCTTAACTTGCTCCCCATAGAAACTAATTACCCCAACACTTTTTTGTGCATCTTGAGGTATGTGGCCAGCAGTTTTAGCTTCAATAACAGCCTTGTTCATATCTATTAAAATACGACGAATTGTTTGTAGTTCACCCTCATTATAACGACTCGTTCCGCCCTTTACCTGCTCCTCTAGATAAGGTTTTTCAGTTGGAATATCAACCCATAGCAAATGATCATCTCGGTTCACAAATTGTCCTTCTAGGCAATGGTCTCGTGCTGCATCCGAATCTGGTAAACCACATTGCAGACCATTTTCCTCTTTCGCGTAAAACGGTGTAATACTGTGCATAATTTTTTCATGCATTCGATACTGCAATGCCAGCATTTGCTTATGTGTTTGCGGTAAGTTATTAAATAAACGTTCAAACAGTGATTCACGCAGTAAATTTTTTAACTCCTGTGCGCCGTCAAAGTTTGGATTTTCATCGAGCATTGCTTTTAATGTTTCTTCCAACGTATCGTCTCCAAGTAGTGGAGGTAGCTGATGATGATCGCCTACTAAAATAACTTTCTTACCCTTAAGCATTGGCAATAATAGCTCTGGTGGTGTTGCCTTTGAAACTTCATCAATAATAACAACATCAAATGTCGGGTAGTTCTCCATAAATTCCTTACTTGCCGAAGCAACGCATGTTGTACCGATAACATTCGCATGACGCACATATAATTTACGAATTTCATCTAAATCATATTCAGTAGCATTTTGTAGCTTGTCACGCCATTGCTCTTGTAACTTTTTTCGAAGAGGTAGTTGCTGTTCCTTGCGCTGTAATTCCACTATTGCTGTTTTCGAGGATGCCATTGCTTCCACTACTTCCTCGGAAGTGCGCTCTGGTGTTGATTGTAGAAGCTTTGTGCATGCTGTGAGCTGCTTCTCCTTCTTCAATCCAGCTATATTAATTTCTTTTATATTTTCTTCTAATTGTGTTAGCTGTAGTTCAATCTCTTGTAAGCTAGTCTGCGCTGTTTGAAGTGCCGCTTTCTTTGGTAGGAGCTGTGTATTAGCATGCTCCACTGCCTCAAGTTGTTGACGTGCTGTTTGAAGAGAAGATTTCGATTGTGACACGAGCATTTTTAAATGTTCTACAGACTCTTCTGGCTCAGCATCAATTTGGAATGCCTCAGCTAACTGCTGAAGTCGTTCTGTATGCTGTAAAAATGGCTGCAATTGTCGTTGCAAGCTTTGAACGTCAAAGCTAGTAATCGCGCATTCTTGATGTAATAGGCCTCCAATACCTTTACGCAAGGACTCAAACTCCCGATCTTTATGATCTTGTTGTTGCTTAAGAGCTACACCCTTTTGCCAGACAAAATCACGACGCATATATAATCCGAGCAAGAAATGCTCAATTTGCTCGGCAGATGGTGTTTGATCATCTTGAAAGGCTGTATTGAGCTGTGCAAAAACACCTGTTAAATTTTGCAACGAAAACGATTGAACTTGCTGCACTCTACTTTTAGCAAGGGCACGTTCTTTTTCTTCATCGGATACTAACGATTCAAGCTTTGCGATCGCTTTTTGTAGACGTGAATTGATAGTTGCCCATGCGTCTAAATCTTTAGCATCCTCTAAATGCTGTAAACGACTGATTTGCTGTGACAGCACATAAGATGGGCGAATTTGATAGTGCTGTAAAAATCGTTCAATTCGCTCATAGGACGTTAAATTACTGATATATTGTTCGGCTTCCTTCATTAACCGAAGACGATTATTTTCCTCTTCATATTTCAATTGGATATCTTTGAACTGCAGTGCTAGATGCTGCTTTTGCTCTTGCAGCTCCTTATATTGAGCAGCTGCTTCCAATTGCTCAATTTTTTGAGTAGTTTCTTCTATAGTAAGCTTCAGCTGTTCGATAGACGGACTTTCAGCAAGAGTCTGCTCAAGCATCTTTACAGCAGGCTCGATTTGCGCCAGCTGTTTTTCGTAATGCTCTTTATGTGCCTCGTTCTCCTGCTGTCCAGCTTTTGCAGCCTTTAATTCTTTCTTTAACGCTTGTATTTCCTGCTGTAAAATTGGCTCGTCAATTGCGGCCTGCTCTTTTGCAGCTATTTCCTTTGTTAACTCCTCAAGCCACGCCTCAAGCTTTTCTAGCTCTTCCTCAGCCTTGATAATACTTGATTTTAGTTCTTGCTCACGTTCTGTAAAAGCTGTTATTTCCTCTTCAATCGCTACAAGAGTTTGCTCACGCCAATGAAGCGCAACATTTTCCTCAATAAACTTTTTACCCTCTTCTTCTATGCTTTCCGTTCTACCGTAACGTAAAATTCGAATTTCTTGATTGGAAAGAAGTCGTCCTAAAGCATTATCCACGGCGAGATTTGATTGAGAAGCTACGAGTGTTTTTAAGCCCGCCTTAACATTTTGCTGACAAATTTCAGAAATAACAGTTGTCTTACCTGTGCCAGGAGGTCCTTGAATCACATACAAATCTTCAACAGACAATGCTCCTAAAACAGCCCGCCTTTGATATTCGTTTAAATTATTGTGAAAAACAATATCCTCTTGAAGCTTGGAAGCTCGTACAGTTGGGCGTTTTTCAAATAGTATTGTCTCTAAATTAGGGTTAACTGCCTCGCCTTTTTCTAGCTTTGTAAAACCATTGCGTAATCGTCTAATTTGACTCAATGTCGCAAAATTACTAAAGCTCGCTTGCTTTGAACGAAGGTTAAGTTGATCTTTACGTGCTAAATCCTGCACAAAAGGCTTTAAGTCAATTTCTATTGTCTGCTTCCCTGCATTAGCCTTCAATACTTGTCCAATTTCACCGCGTACCCCTTGAATGCTCACACTTAACCCTTCAAGCTTCTTCCATTCCTTCGATTTTATATAAGGGCAGACAATTGTCAGCCTAGTAAAATCTTCGTTAAAATAGCTTTGCTTAAACTCTGTATGAATATCATCAATGGTCGCATCGCGTTCTTGAATTTTTAAATAGCCTTCCCAGCTTGAGATACGCTTTTTCACATATTCTGTGCGTTCCTCGGCTATTGGTAGCTCTCTTATTTTTTTATGAAGATCAAGCGGAATCCCTGCTCCATTATTCGGTCTTGTGACAAGTTGTAATGCTGCCGGTAAACGACGGTTTGTATTAATTGGGCCTCGCATATGTACAAAACGAATATTTGTAGCTAATAATCCTTCAACCTTTAGCACACAATCCATAATGGCTGTTTTCTCCGCAAGGACGTCGGTTAACTTTTCATTTTGCTCCGCATTAAAATAAATCGATAAAAATGTTTCACCAACCGTTTTTGCTTTGCGCTTTTCGATATAGACGGTGATTGTTTTTTGTAAGGCAAAAAAGGCATGCTCGTTTGCTGAGCATTCCTCTACCGCTTCCTTCGCCTTATTAGTCAATATTAGACTACAGCGTTGTTTTTCTAGTATAGCGATGTCCTGCATGAGCAGCCCTCCCTTCCGTTTCACTAAAATACTATTTTATCACATCGTAAAAGGATACTTGAAAAGAAAAATCCCCTGCACAGTGATTTCTTTCCACTGCACAAGGGATGCATTTTATTTTAATGTTGATCAATCGGTTCTTTCGGCAATGTTTTGCTCATTTCACAATACTGTACAAAAACACGAGCCAATTCACGTAAACGATTATGAACATCTTCGTCAACTATATTATTATTTGCATCAAAGTGAGATGTGTGTGTGTATACATAGTTCGGAGTTACAAGTGCACGGAAGTAATCTAAAATTGGTTTCAACTGATTTTCTACTACTAAATGGTGCTGATACGTACCACCATTTGCCACAATCGATACAGGCTTATAGCGCATTGTTTTCGGATGCAAGAAGTCAAATGCATTTTTTAAAACGCCTGGAATCGATGCTTGGAAAATTGGTGTAGCGATAATATACGCATCCGCTTCTTCGAACTTTTGAATCATTTCTTTCATGTCATCATTTAACGGTGAACCGTCTACAATTTGATGCTTATATTGACTAAAATGCATAATTTCTAACTCGAAACCTGCATCTAATTCTTTAATATATTGCTCCACTTGTTCTAAAATAGCACCAGTTTTACGACCAAACATTGTGCCATCAACGAGTAAAATTTTCATTTTCACTTTGCCTCCACATTCATTTCTACAATAATATTGTAACAAATGAAAAGAGGCACGGAAAGAATTGTAGTAGTTAAAACCGTAAATTCAGTCTTTAGGCGGAACGGAGTCTACACAAGAAATATGCTTTCGAAAAATTATTAAAATAATATTTCGCTCATAACGTGGGGATGATTTCCGTTCCGGCTGGGCGCTTTCGCGCAGATAAAACATCGCTGATCCCCAAAGAGTCGCCCAGTCTTCACTCCAATCAACTTGTCTGCATTGATTAAATTTCGGTAATAGACCTTTATTTATCCTCACGACGTTGGAATTTTACTTCTTTATCTACAACGGTTTCCTCTATCTTATATTTATCTCGATTAATAACGACTTCACGATTTACTTTATCTTCTTCATCGTTAGAACCTAATAAATTGTGCTTATTCCAATTAAATAATTGCTCTCTTGAAACATCATCATCCTGCGTTTCAGGGAAATCTAGCTTAGCCAATTCCTGTGATGGATAAATTGTAACTGACTGTTTATCACCATACAGCGCAATAACGATCATCGCCTTCGCAACTTGGGAAGCTTCTATAGCTCTTGAACGCTTTAATGGCCCAACTAATAATGGCTTTACTAATTTTAAAACTTTCTCTCCCGCCTTTTCACCAAAGCGAAATTCCTCTCTATCGCCAACCAATAGAGATGGGCGAATAATTGAAAGTCTCTGTAAGCCTAGCTCCATAAGATCATGTTCAAGCTTTCCTTTCACTCGATTATAGTAAAATGGAGAACTTTCATTTGCACCCATCGCCGTAATAACTAACATATGTGGGATTCCTCGATTTTTTGCTAATGAGGCAATCGTTAACGGATATTCAAAATCAACTTTCTCAAATTCCTCACGTGATCCTGCCTTTTTTATTGTTGTTCCTAAACAACAATAAAGCTCATGTGCAAATTCGATATCTTTTTCCTCTAAAGCATCAAAATTACGAATTTTTACTTCTAGCTTTGGATGCGTAAATGCTAGCGCTCTTCGTGCAATAACCGTAACTGAAATGTATTCATCATTTTCACATAATTGTTTTACAAGAGAGGTACCTGTTAATCCAGTAGCCCCTACAACAATCGCTGCGCGCATTCCCATTGGTTGTACCCCCTTCTATGCTCATTTGCCCCAAAAGTTACTCTGCCGGAACGAAAGTTTTGCTGAAAAACTGCAACAATCCTATGTATCTTCTTGCAAACTCTACTTTATTTATCGGTCAAAGAAAGAGCTCTTACTCATTTAATTTTAGGTTTTTATCAATTATGCCTCGGTAAAATTGATTTAATAATCCTAATTTTTTACACATACTTGCCCATCATTCACCATAGTTTAAATAGACGGATGAAAGGATGGGATACATTTGCAAAACGAAATTCAAACAACGGAACTAAAAAAGACGATTGTTTTCATTATTGAAAGCTGTATCGATAAAGGGCTGTATCCTTTTGAACGGGTTGCAACGCTGGCAAAGCTACTTACAAATCAAGAAGTTTTCATATTTGTAAAGACCCCTTCAAACGATGGAATTCAAATTTTAATGAATGAAAATCTCTCGCCAATCTTATTTGAACATTTCGATGAGCTACCAAAGCAAATGAAAGGTATTCAGCCTGATTTAATTGTAAGAGATGGTCGTAACTCCGAAAGCTGGCAAATACAGAATTTACGACCGTTCTGCAAAATTATCATTCATTTTGATGATTTTGGTGAGGGTAGCCAAGCCTGTGACTGTGTATTGCTAGCACTCTATCAAGAAGTTAAAGATTATTTACCATCCCATTATATTGGGGGGAGTTTCAACTTCGCATTACCACAAGCTTTTCAGAAGTTTGATGATAGACCAGACAGTAAAATACCTGAAAATCCACCTCATATTGTTGTTGCTTTTGAGGATGGGGACGAGCATAACTTAACCTACCGTACTCTTCGACACTTAACGCAGCTACAAATTCCACTACAAATTACAGTGATGATTGATGAAAGCTATCGCCACGCAACCGATGATCTGCAAATGATGGTGCTTAGTCGTCGTAATACCGCCATTCTTCGTGATAAAAACGCACTCCTAAAACTATTACCAAAAGCAGATGTAATTATTTGCAATGCTAACTATACACCTTATAAAATCGCCTCTTATGGTGTACCTTGTATTACTCTTGCACAAACTGAGGCTGAGCTATTACATGCCTTCCCTCGCGAACAGAACGGCTTTATTCACCTTGGACTTGGTCGCAAAATGAAGCAATCACAAATCCAAAACGCTGTCATGGAGTTTTTATTACATGAGGCCCGAAGCGAACGAGCTGTAAAAAAACAACGACAGCTCAATCTAGCAAGTAATAATGAAGCACTACAGTCACTACTTTTAGATTTCGCTTACGATCGACACAATATCGCTTCTACTTAGTGATTCTTTGAAGGTGGATATGATACAATGTAGAAGAATTTCATCTTTAATTATAGAAGTGAATTCAAGCAACATTAGTACCCGATTGATAGTAACTAATAAGCGGTGGGGGATTAAAAAACCTCCATCGCTTTTACTTCTTTCAGCAGGTGTCCAAACACCCGCTGAAAGAAGTTAAAGCCTCCGGCGGATGTCACGGAATCGAACACAAAGCCGATTCCGGACACAATTATGCCGAGGCATAATTGATACGCATTCGTTATACAACTAAACACATAAAGGAGCAGTCATCATGCCATCAAAAAGTGATATTGAATATCAAATTAGAGAATTAAAAATGGATTATATGAATTTACAAGGCGACATCGAAAAGCTTGAATCTACAGGTCATAATGATCAAGTAGCAAAAGCAGAGCAACGTCTTGCAAATATGGAAGCAACGCTAGCGCAATTAAATAAACAATTAGCAGAACTATAAAAATGATATCGGCGGTCATAAAAAAACTTAGGCCGCTCTCTCGGAGGAACGTATATGGCAATATTAACAGTTGAAAATTTAGGTCATTCTTTCGGTGACCGCACGCTTTTTAAAGATGTCTCTTTTCGTCTAGTTGAAGGTGATCATATTGGTCTTGTAGGTGCAAACGGTGTTGGTAAATCAACATTAATGGGCATCATTACAGGCCAAACAATCCACGATACTGGTAAAGTTGAATGGCTTCCAGGAACGCATTACGGCTATTTAGATCAGCACACTGTATTGACAGCTGGCCGAACTATGCGTGATGCATTACGTGACGCATTTCTTCCTTTATATAAAAAAGAAGAAGAGCTTAATGAAATTACAGGAAAAATGGCTGAAGCAACACCTGAAGAATTAGAAGATTTACTAGAGCAAATGGCTGAAGTGCAAGATGCTCTGGACGCAGGAGATTTCTATTCTCTTGATATGAAAATTGAAGAGGTTGCACGCGGTCTTGGTCTTGATGCAATTGGCTTAGAACGTGATGTTGCTGCCCTTTCAGGTGGTCAACGTACAAAGGTTTTACTAGCTAAGCTATTACTTGAAAAACCAAAAGTTTTATTACTAGATGAGCCGACGAACTATCTAGATGAAGAGCATATTACATGGTTGAAAAACTATTTAAAGAACTATCCACATGCTTTCTTATTAATTTCGCATGATACCGAGTTTATGAACAACACGGTGGATGTTATCTTCCAACTAGAATTTTCAAAATTAACTCGCTATACAGCGACATATGAAAAGTTTTTAGAGCTTGCTGAAATCAATAAGCGCCAGCATATTGATGCTTATGAAAAACAACAGGAGTTCATTAAAAAACAAGAGGATTTCATTGCGAAAAATAAAGCTCGCTACTCAACTACTGGTCGTGCAAAATCTCGCGCCAAGCAACTTGACCGTTTAGAGCGTATCGATCGTCCTGAAACAGCTGTAAAGCCTGAATTCGGCTTTAAAGAGGCACGTTCTTCAAGTCGTTATGTAGTAGAGGCTGAAAACTTAGTCATTGGCTACGACAAGGATAAGCCGTTACTTCCTCCACTTACATTTGCTATTGAGCGTGGGGAAAAAATTGCTCTAGTTGGTATGAACGGTGTTGGTAAATCAACATTATTAAAAACAATGTTAGGCAAAATAAATCCGCTAGATGGAAAAGTAATTCGTGGTGACTATCTTTACCCATCATACTTCGAACAAGAAGTAAAAGCTGAAAAAATTACACCTATTGATGACGTATGGAATGCCTTCCCTTCTATGGAGCAAGCACAAGTACGTGCAGCATTAGCACGCTCAGGACTAAAAACGGAGCATATTACTCGCCCTCTTAATTCTTTATCTGGTGGTGAGCAAGCAAAGGTTCGTTTATGTAAGCTCATGATGGATGAAGCAAACTGGCTTCTATTTGACGAACCGACAAACCACTTGGATGTCGATGCAAAAGATGAGCTAAAACGTGCCATGAAAGAATTTAAAGGCACAATCATACTAGTAAGCCATGAACCTGATTTCTATGAAGGTTTAGCAACAAAGGTTTGGAATGTCCAAGACTGGTTTACTTCAGGACAACAAAGCTAGAAATATTATCAATATGGGCAGTTACCGCTGTGATTCATGGATCAAATCGGGACTGCCCTCTTTTTTGACTGGAAATCGAGTGTCGATTGTAGCAATTTGGTGGTTCTTTGAGCTACATGAGTGGTTTTTTGAGCTGTCTGATTAAGTTCCTCGGCCTACCTGAGCGGTTTCTTGGCAAATCCGATCTGCTCCCTGCCTACCAGAGCGGTTTCTTGGCAAACACGAGCGGTCCCCTGGCCTACCAGATCTGTTCCTTGTCCAACTAAATCTATTCTCTGACCTACCTGAGCAGTTCCCTTGCCCATTCAAGCCTGAAAACAGCCCTCTTCTCAGCACCGACATAAAAATTTATTTATCTATGCATAAAAACCTGCATTAAATCATAATAATAATCAGTGGATTAACAATATAACTATCTCCTTCAAATCAGACTATTTCTCTCTATATTAGAACAGCTCTCTTTTTTCTATGAGCTTCTATTATTAATTGAGTAAACTTACATCATTGTAAGCTGAATTCGCGAAACTTTTCGCTCTTTTGTGCGTATATTTTAGTGTAGTAGAAAAAATTTATTTCTGTTTAAAAATTTTCAAAAAACTATTGATTTATATATAGCTTACTAGTAAGATATATGTATAACCTAATTAACTTACTAATAAGATATATATTAAATATAATTCTAAAAAAGAAAGCGGGGAATGAAGAATGACAGTTACAATTTATTCACAAGCGAGCTGTTCTTCATCCAGAAAAGCATTAAAATGGTTAAAAGATCACAAAATCGAATATAAAGAAAAACGTATTACTTCACATCCACTAACACTTGCTGAATTTAAAGAAATTTTAAGCATGACAGAAGATGGAACAGACGAAATCATTGCAACTAACTCAAATGATTTTAAAAATTTAAATGTTGATATTGATCAGCTCTCTATCCAAGAGTTGTTTGCCATCATCCAAGCTCACCCAAGAATGTTACGAAGCCCAATCTTAATTGATGAAAAACGTATTCAAGTTGGGTACAATGAGATGGACATTCGCCGTTTTATTCCACGAAGAGTACGTGCTTATGAGTTAAACGCGATGACAAGATTGGCACAAGAAAGTTAAAACAGTTTTGGAGTTGACCTTATATGGATCAAGAAAAAGAAAGAGCCATTACCTCGTTGTTTGAAGTAGTATCTTCCATAGAGCGTAAGTGGGCAAACGAGTGGAATAATCATAATGTACTCGGCTTTTCAAAATCCCATATTTTAATTTTAGACTACTTATCGCAGGAGGGACCAAAACGCCCTTCTGCCATTGCTGATCGGTTAAAAGTGACGACAGGTGGTGTCACTGTTTTAACAAGTAAGCTCATTAATGCTGGCTTTATTGAAAAAACACAGCATGCAACGGATCGACGAGCATCCCAATTGAAAATTACTGCTGATGGCGAAAATATTTTAGAAGATTCCCGCCAGCAAGTTAGCGCAATTATACAAAATATGTTTGGTATGCTGTCAGCTGAGGAAGTACAAACATTACGTGATATTTTTGCAAAATTACTCAACGCTGAACCTAATCGACATGAGTAAACGCTTCATTTTCACACCGTAAAAAGTTAGACATGCAATCTAACTTTTTACGGTGTTTTTCTTTTTGGGCTAGTTTACGGTAATTCCCCCTTTCGCTTTATCAGCGGTGTCTGAGGTTTTGACGGAAATAACTCCCGGAGTGATGGATAGAACAGGCAAAGTGACTTGACTAAAGTCTTGTGCCTAACGGTGGGATTTCGAGGTTAAGCGGGGTTTCTTGCTTGTTAGCGGCGAAACTTTATGGTTTAGCGGCGTTCTTTGCTTGGTTGGCGGCGCAACTCTATGGTTTAGCGGCGTTCTTTGCTTGGTTGGCGGCGCTATTCACAGTTTTAGCGGCGAATTCCAACATAAGCTGGAAAATTTAGAAAAACTAAAATCAGGGTTGAAAAACTTTGTATAGAATCTTACACAATATTAAAGATTTGACTCGGTTTACCGGCGTTTCTAGCACTGTTAGCAGCGATATTCGATGCTTTATCAACGATTCTTACTCTTCTATCAGCGATGTTCGGGAGTTTATCAGCGATTCTTACTCTTCTATCAGCGATGTTCGGGAGTTTATCAGCGATTCTTGCTCTTCTATCAGCGATGTCCACGTTATATCAACTTTTACCACCATCGATGTTCATCCTCCAGGCTATAAAAATCCATCAAAAAAAGATGCATCGCAAAATAATTTTGCAATGCATCTTTTTTTGGATTGGATTGGCCGGGCGAATACTTCCGTCTAAGTAATTATGCTAGTGCGACCAATGCATTTAGTTATGCTGGCAGCACAGACTCTACTATGGATGCATCGGCCATTAGCATTTCTTTTAAACGAGCTTTTGCACGGAATAAACGCGATTTCACAGTCCCAATTGAAACTTTCATAATTGAAGAGATTTCCGCAAGTGAAAATTGGTCTATGTAGAAATACCATAATGTTTTACGATAAATTGTATCTAATTGACCCATTTTATCCTGTACTAATTTAGTAACAATATCTTTTTCAATTTTTTCTTCTGTTGAAATGTCATTATTGGGAACCAAATCTAATATCGGTACGTCTAATGTTTCAGGTTGGTTCATCATGTATTTACTACGTCGTGTTTTTTTACGGTAGCGATCTCTAAATGTATTCATTGTAATTGTTGTTAGCCAAGCTTTAATATGCTCCACCTCGGCAACGCTATCCTCATAGCGCACAACTTTTACCCATACTTCTTGCATTAAATCTTCAGCTTCTACATTATTGCGAGTAAGTTTTAAACATAAATGGTATATGTAACGATTGTATTCCTCATATACGCCTTCTAATTTTTCATTCATCGTGTATTCCTCCGCTTCTTGTTCTTGCTTCTATACACATTCTCGCAAAATAATGTATTACACTCTATCGTATTGGCTTTCAATTACATTACAATCGTGTAAGCTTAAATGCTTTCACTTGTAATATTCGTAAATAATGTTTTATTACTATATTTATTATTCAGAGAAAAGCTTTATAACACGCCCTTCCCCCTTCTTTTTTATTGAATATACAATAGTATTCCCTTAAATTTCCCAGCGCGAAGGAAATCAGATTTTTCATACATTTTAAACACTTAATTCAGCAACCCCAATCGAAAGGCAGAAGCAACAACTTGAGTGCGGTTCTTTGCTTCATGGGCTTTTTCGTTCGGAAATTCGATAGTTCACCGGGTTCAGACCATTTTTTTCTAATCAAATTCAAAAAAATGTTATATGATAAATGAAATAATATAAAAAGGAGCTGGCTATTATGATCTTCTCACCATTATTTGAACACGATGTACCTGAAGTTATTCTCCCTTAACGGAGAATCATCATTTCTCCGTTAAGGACAGGCATTGTCTAGAGATAACGGAGGGGAAAAAATGAAAAAAACCTTATTAGGTTCCTTATATTTATCACTTGCTGCAAGCATTTGGGGCGGCATGTACGTAGTAGTAAAGGTAGTTGTCGATACCGTACCACCTTTAGAATTAGTATGGCTGCGCTATACGATTGCCATCATCGCTTTGTTCATCATTGGCACTATTACAAAGCAATCGTGGAAAATTGATAAGCGGGACTGGCTGTTAATTTTTATGATTGGGCTAATTGGAAATACGATTTCTATCGTTGCCCAAGAAATTGGTACTATGCTGTCTACTGCACAAATGGGCGCCATCATTACAGCAACGACACCGGCATTTATGGTTGTTTTTGCGCGATTCATTTTAAAAGAAAAAATCACTTTTAAAAAAGCTGTATCTATTATTTTAGCGACGTTTGGAGTCTATATGATCGTAGGTAATGCACATATCGATTTCTCCCATCAGTTAGGTGGGGTTGCTTTACTAATCGCTGCCCTAACCTGGTCACTGATGTCTGTCCTTATTAAACGGGTACCAGAGCAGTATTCACAAATCGTTGTCACTAGCTACGGAACACTTGTCGCTATCATGGTCTTAACACCTTTAGCCATTCCAAGACTAATAAAATTAGACTTACATGCTATGGCAGAACCATCCATCTGGGGTGGCCTACTCTACTTAGGCGTTATCTCTACAGCGTGTGGCTTTTTACTGTGGAATCGTGGATTACAGATGCTTAATGCCGCAAGTGGTGGTTTATTTTTCTTCTTTCAACCAATTGTCGGTACCTTCCTAGGATGGCTATTACTAGGTGAACAAATTGGCCTATCCTTTTGGGCTGGAACTGCATTAATCTTTAGTGGTGTACTATTGGTTATTCGTGAATAAACATACTAAAAGCTGAATGATCTCTCTCATTCAGCTTCTTTTATGTTGCTGAAGATCACTCTACTTTATTTCACATAACGTCGTAAGTGTTTTGCTGTATATGAGTTTTCTATATCCAATAAATCAATAGGATAACCTTCAAAAAGAACATTTCCTCCTAAGTTTCCACCCTCTATCCCCATATCCACGATCCATTGTGTTGGAACATAATTAATGTTTTCTTTTTACTTAAAAGTTTTTTAAACAACACTAATAAATTGTCAATGTCAGCTTCGTGCAACCCTGTACTCGGCTCGTCCAACACAATAAGGTCATTACTTGGATCGCCCAATATTCTTGCCATTTTTACCCTTTTTAAGCTCCCCACCCGAAAAGGTGTCTAAACTTTGACCTAAGTGTATATAACCTAAATTCGCCATAATTAAATTGGCCATAAACCTTTGAATACCTTGATCACTAAAAAATCCTAGCGTTGCAACCATTCCATACTTTTTGAAAACGATTAAAAAAACTTTGAAAATCTTCGATTAAAGTTGTCGTAGAAGACATTTAAAAATCCCTTATCAACATAAAACTAAAAATTCGAAATTTTTAAACAACATAATTATACTCGTTTGTAAATTAACACCTGTTAAGTGTATACCCAACTTGATTTTAAATCGAATCCAAAAAAATTATTCCTGACTCAGTCTCGTAATCCATTTGGGACGATAAAAAAATTTAGCTACATTGATTGACCCTCCCCTTAGAGGAAGCATTATATTTAAAACAGGGGGTGATTGTTATGCTTACAATCAGTGAGTTTTCAAAGATCTCACATTTCACATTGAAGACTCTTCGTTATTATGATGAAATTGGACTTTTAAAACCTGCTTTCATAGACGCTAAAAACAACTATCGCTATTATAATATTTCTCAATTAGAAACAGCTTTATTGATTGCACGCTTAAAAAGCTATTTATTTTCATTAGAAGAAATTAAGGTTATTTTAGCTAACCGGGAGAATACCGAACTTCTTAACTCTAAAATGAAAAGCAAGCAAGAAAATCTGACACAGCAGATTACATTTTATTCTTCGTTGTTAAAAAAATTAAAGCATGATATTCAACTATTAGAAGAAGAGGAAAATATCATGGGTTATTTAGATCAGATTGAGGTTAAACTTGTGGATCACTTAACCTATCATATATTATCTCAACGAAAACAAATAAATACCGCTGATTTTCTATTACACTTTAATGAATTGTTTAGCAAAATTTTGTTTGAAAATTTATCATCTATTGCAAAGCCACTTGCTATTTTCCATAGTTCAGAATATGAACCTGAAAATTATGATGTAGAAATTGCGATACCCCTTGCAATGGCCACAAATAAAACAAGGGTGCTTAATCCTGGTCTTTGCGCAATGGCTACGCTTATTGGATCTTACGATGAATTACCTTCTATTCATACAAAGCTGCATGTTTGGATTGATGAAAATAACTTTAAACTGAACGGTGCTCCGTTTGAAGTTTATCAAACGGACCCCTATAGCACACCGGAGGAGAGTAATATCATTGAAGTATATTTTCCCATAGAATAAATGAAGGAGCGTCATACAATGTACGGTATAAAAAAACCAACGATAAAAGAAAAAATCTTGATTTTAGTTGCTGAGATTATCTATTTAATCATTGCCTATTATTTACTTTTCATTACCTATGACAAATCTGGCATTTCACTAGGGTTTTTTATTGCTTTAATTATTACAGCTTTACGATTAACAGCTATGATGTTTATATGGTTGCCTAGGGGTATTGCATGGCAAGAAGCCATCATGAACAGTATAGCTTTTGGGATTTATTATTTAGGTTTCCCCATTTTAATGATTACAAGTAATCAGGATGCAAACTTAACGGTACTTATTGTAGGCTGGATATTATTTTTAGGCGGCAGTATGTTAAACACAATTTCAGAGTTACTTAGAAAACCTTTTAAAGATAATCCTGTAAACCAAGGTAAACTATATACAGATGGTTTGTTTAAATATGCGATTCATATTAATTATCTTGGAGATTGCCTTTGGGTACTAGGCTTAGCGCTAATCTCTAACAATATTTATAGTTTGCTTATCCCTCTAGGTTTATTCTTAGTATTTGTTTTTGGCTATATTCCAAAATCTGATGATTACTTACAAAATAAGTACGGAGAACAATTTACACTATATAAGCAGACAACTAAAAAACTAGTTCCTTTTATTTGGTAAATAGCAACAAACTCTGAGAACGGAGTATTCAAGATCATCTATTGTATGGTGATCTTTTTTAACTTCTTTCAGAAAATGTTATATGTAGCGAAAGCAAAGCGTCAGCTACATATAACAACTGTAACTGACGCTTCGTATGTTTAAGATACCGTATCCCCTTGTATTGGCTCCTTACCATCTTTAAAAAGAATACGAATGGACTTTCCATATACCAGATCAGGGGAATCCATTACCTGAAAATGAATATGAGGTTCTGATGAATTACCAGAGTTTCCACATTTCCCAATAAGTTGCCCTTCTGTTACGTTATCGCCTGATTTTACTAAAATTGAGTTATTTTTAAAATGTGCAATCATACTAAATTCATGATTAGCATGTTCAATCACGACATAGTTTCCTGCTGGATTATGTTCATCCATTTCACCAGGCACATTATCTTTTATTCCATCTACAACTTTTACGACTTTACCATCTGCTGGCGCTATAAGATCTTCGTCAAAAGCATAAAAATCTTCATTTCGAATTTGGCTATTTTGATAAGATTCCCCATCTCGAACTTTTACTAAATCGTAAGCATATCGCTGACTTTCATATACATAATGATAATTTACAAATTCATTCGTACCACCCCAAACAACAAACCACTCATCTCTAATTGGCATTATGTATTTATTTTTCGTATATTGTTGGTCCGTTTTTGGATATGTAGTAAAAGGCTTTAAATAAAAACGCTGTATTTGATTGAGTTCATCAAAGGAAGCTACAACTACTTTCTCTCGTTTATCATCTGACCATACGTAATGTGTTAAATTTTGTAATATCGTCTTTGTTTCTAATTGATAATTTTCCACGCCACTATTAAAAGATGTGCTTAGCTCAATGAATTGTTCTAAAGTGACGATCTGCTGAAAGTCTTTTGATGTAGTATCATAAATTTTTTCGTAACCTTCTCTTAACCAAATATCTATGACTTCTTCTGGACTACCGAACTCCCTCACGACAACAACCCCCATTAATGTATAAATAAATCATTTAATTGTATTTACGAGGTTTAATTACAAAAAGTTTCAATAACTACTTTTTTTCTCATCGCCATAACGTGGTGTTGATTTCCGTTCCGACTGGGCGCTTTCCTTGGGGCGTCCGTGAGCCGCTTCACTGCAGGGCCCATCTGTGAGGCTACGCATTAAGAGAAACGTTAGAAACCATTGCTATAACAAGATTCCCCAACCACATTATGCTATACTATTTCTATTATCGAAATATTTGAAAAGAGGGATGCTAGATGACAAATTTACAGCAATTAGATGCGTATTTCTCAGAACATCGCGAAACACATTTAAATGAATTAAATGAATTTTTACGTATTCCAAGTATTAGTTCTTTATCAGAGCATAAAGGAGATATACAAAATGCCGCTGAGTGGCTAGCAAATGCTTTTAAAAAGCTAAATCTTGAGAATGTCTCTATTACGCAAACTGCAGGTCACCCTGTTGTTTATGCGGATTGGTTACACGCAGAGGATAAACCAACAATTCTATTTTACGGTCATTATGATGTACAACCGGTTGACCCACTAAATTTATGGGAAACAGAGCCATTCAACCCGACAATCCGAGACAACAAACTATTCGCTCGTGGTGCTAGTGACGATAAAGGGCAAGTGTTTATGCACTTAAAAATGATTGAAGCATTATTTGCAACAACTGGCACTTTACCAGTGAACGTGAAATTCATCTATGAAGGTGAAGAAGAAATTGGTAGTCCTAACCTTCCTGCCTATGTTGAAGAACATAAGGAGAAACTAGCTGCTGATCTAATTTTGATTTCTGATACAGGTTTATATGGCCCTGGTAAGCCTGCTGTATGCTATGGATTACGTGGCTTAACAGGTGTTCAAATTGATGTTCGTGGTGCAAAAGGCGACCTTCACTCTGGTCTTTACGGTGGCGGTGTCCAAAACGCTATTCATGCATTAGCTGACATTTTAGCATCCTTCCGCGATGAGCATGGCACAATTCAAGTTGAGGGCTTCTATGATAAAGTTTTACCATTATCGGAAGAGGAACGCGAAGCTTACCGTGCGCTTGGTTTCGATGAAGAATCCGTGAAGGAAGAAGTTGGCGTGAAAGAATTATTCGGTGAAGCTGGTTATTCCTATTTAGAACGTACTTGGGCACGCCCAACATTAGAGATCAATGGTGTGTTTGGTGGCTTCTCTGGCGAAGGCATTAAAACAGTGCTTCCTGCTGAGGCTGGCGCAAAAATCACATGCCGTCTAGTACCAAATCAAGAGCCTAATGAAATTGTAGCACTATTAAAAGCACATATTGAAAAACATAAGCCAACTGGCGTTGAAGTGACAATCTCTGAATTCGATAAAGGTCGCCCATTCTTAACACCATTTGATCATCCATTTATCCAAGCTGCTGGCCGCTCATACGAAAAAGTATATAATGTGCCAACTGCTTACACACGTGGAGGTGGATCAATCCCTATCGTAGCTGCCTTTGATGAAATTTTAGAATTGCCAGTAGTGCTAATGGGCTTCGGCTTATCAAGCGAAAACTTCCATGCACCAAATGAACACTTCCATTTAGAAAACTTCGATAAAGGATTACGCGTTTTAAGTGATTATTTATTCGAGGTAGCTGAATTACAAAAATAAATTAAATAAATCCCCTCGTCTATTTTAAACGAGGGGATTTTACTTTTGTTATTCTCCAAAAATTGAAACGATATCTACTGATTTTTTACGTTCTTTCCCTTTTGGTACTTCATCAAAATAGCCAACTTGTAGCATCGCGATCACGCGCTCACCTGGCTGAATCTTTAGAGCTTCACGGAATTTCGGGTTATCTAGGAACCCAGGTGTTTTCCAACATGAGCCGATTCCTCTATCCCAAGCTAGCAATTGCATATTTTGAATAAAAATACTTGCCGCTCCGTAATCTTCTAAACGCTCTTTTTGTCGAGCATCCTCTGGAACGATGACAAAAGCATAGCCACCCGGTAATGTAAATTTCGTCATTTGCTTCGCTAAATCTTCACTTGAAAGCTCCTGCCATTTCGGTATCGTTAGATCACGCAATAAATTATGAAGACCATCTAACTCCTTACCACATGCAACAACTAAACGCCAAGGCTCTCGATTTCCATGATTCGGTGCCCACACTGCATCGTCAATAATGGCCAATAAGTCTTCACGATCTACCGGCTGTCCATTAAACTTTTTAATAGATCGACGCTCAATAATCGCATCCCTAACAGATAAAATTTGTTCGCTCATTTACTCTTATCTCCTTCTAAACACTACAATAATTAAGATTTATCTTCATTCAGCAAATGTTTTATGTAACGTAAGTGAAACGGCCGTTACAAATCTCTCTTGTACCGAAAGCAAAGCGACAGGTACAGAAGACTAGACTCCCTTCTCTGAAAGTGATGAGATAAATTCAGATATAGTTCCTTTATTTGGTGTCCACATACCTACTGAATGAAGATAAAGCCTCCGGCGGATGTCACGAATTTTGTAATCACAATTCAAAATCCGGACGCAATTACGCCAAGGCAAAATTAATATCTTCTCTCTTTCACATTATCACAAAATGATGAGCTTTAACACTACTATCACCTTAAGCAAAACTATCTTCTATATGAATATAATGATAAGTCATGCTTGGCGTATAAGCCGTTGAATCTTCATAAAAATACGGTCGATTAATGCTATCTGAAGTGTGTGCATTAACATATGGAATACCATTTTGGATACTTGTCACAATTACGGAATGATCAACTCTTCCATCCCCTTGGAAATCATAAAAAATGATATCCCCAAGTTCTAATTCTTCCGCAGATTGTACACGCCTACCCTTCAATCCCGTTGTAGAGCCTTCCAAATACCATCTAAGGGAATGTGCAACAGACCAGCTAAAGCTCCAATTTCCATGTTGAACCCACCAACCTTTCCCTCTATTTGGAGCACCTCGCATCGGTGCTCCTCCAGCAAGTAAACATTGGGATATATAGTTCGTACAATCAACAGTAAAATTCGGAAATGCTGGATTACGCCTGTTCCACCACAAGTTTGCATACTGTACAGCGGCCTGTCTGTTATACATTTTTGCCACGCTTCCCCTCCTTAAGTTCAACATATGTATAATGAGGGATTTCTATTAGCTAGGTCCTTATTCATAAAAATGTCGAATGTGGTCTTATTTGGCACTATCATTGCCAATTTTGAGATAGTTTTTGCTACAATAAGGGTAAGGAATTATAGGCTTTTATATTACGAATCAGAAGGGATGTTGAAATTGAAGCAGCATGCTGAGAAAGAAATTATACAACCTACTCTTTTATGCGATAAAAAAGGTAATTTAAATCCAGCTGCCATTGGATTTGCTCGTAAACCTCTCATAAACAGCAATTTAAGTGGCCATATCATGCGCAAAAAGAAATGGAATTATTGGTGTGTCTATGGCGATGAGATCATCTTCTCAGCTACTATTAGCCATCTAGACTACGCAGCGGTCTGCTTCGTCTATTTCCTTGAATATGAAACACAGCGCTACTTTGAAAAAACAATTACAATTCCATTGGGTGGAAAGTTAAAAATGCCTACGCAGGTGCTAGATTCAGTATCCTTCAAAAATAGTGAAATGATGATTGATATGACATATGTACAAAATGAAACACATCTATCCGTTTCAATCCCAGACTTCGATGGAGATGTTTTACGTGCAAAGCTTGTCATTCAGCATCCGCCTACAGATGAGTCATTGAATGTAGTCATCCCTTGGAACCGTAAAACATTCCAATTCACAGGTAAGCATCATATACTCCCCACTTCTGGGTTTGTGACGATTGGTAATCGCCGTTTTATGTTTTCTCCTGAGGAAAACTTCTCTGTCCTAGAATACAGTCGTGGCGTTTGGCCCCGTGAATCCACATGGACTTGGGGAATGGCCTCACAGCGAGTTCGAGGCAGACGAATCGGACTCAATTTAGGGGGTAAATGGACAGACGGAACCGGAATGACGGAAAATGCTGTTTTCGTTGAAGGTAAAATGACAAAAATACATGAGGATGTACTGTTCAATTATAATCAAGAGGATTTAATGCAACGATGGAAAATTAAAACTAAATTCACGAACCAAGTTTCATTAACATTCTCCCCATTTTTCGAGCGTGTATCCGTCACAAAAGCTGGTCTCATAAAATCTGAAGTACATCAAATGTTTGGCTATTTCGACGGCTCCGTATTACTAGACAATGGCGAAACACTTGTCATCAAACAAATGCTAGGCAGTATCGAAGAAAACCGCGCAAAGTGGTAAGAACCAAAAATTAATGGCTTGCTATACTCTTCACATACTAGGATTTAACGCACTGATTCGCACACCTCAGCGCGTTAAATCCGAAAAAGCCCTTAATAGCGCCTTTTTCGGCGATTGGCGGTTTTATCCGCCGCTTTAGCTGGTTCTATCCTCGTCAATCTGCCGGGGCTGATTCTCGATTTTGGCTGTTCTATCCACGGCTTTGACGGTTCTATCCACGATTTCAGCTGTTCTATCCACGACTTTGACCATTCTTTCTGTCGTTCTGGACTTCCTATCCTTTACTTTGACCATTCTACCCGTCACTTCGACTCTTCTTTCCATCGCCCTAATTTCTATCCATCACTTCGGCTTTTCTTTCCGTCGCTTCGGCTCTTCTACCGCTACTTTTGCCTTTCTATCCTTCGCTCTGTTGGGGCTATCCACTATTTTGGCTGCTCTATCCACGATTTCGGCGGTTCTATCCACGGTTTCAGCTGTTCTATCCACGACTTTGACCATTCTTTCCGTCGTTCTGGACTTCCTATCCTTCACTTTGACCATTCTACCCGTCACTTCGACTCTTCTTTCCATCGCCCTAATTTCTATCCATCACTTCGGCTTTTCTTTCCGTCGCTTTGGCTCTTCTACCGCTACTTTTGCCTTTCTATCCTTCGCTCTGTTGGGGCTATCCACTATTTCGGCTGCCCTATCCACGATTTCGGCTGCTCTATCCACGGCTTTGACGGTTCTATCCACGATTTCAGCTGTTCTATCCACGACTTTGACCATTCTTTCCGTCGTTCTGGACTTCCTATCCTTTACTTTGACCATTCTATCCGTCACTTCAGCTTTTCTTTCCATCCTCCGAACTTCCTATCCGTCGCTTTGACTTTTCTTTCCGTTGCTCTAATTTCTATCCGTCACTTAGGCTTTTCTTTCCATCGCTCCGAACTTCCTATCCGTCGCTCTAATTTCTATCCGTCACTTCGACTCTTCTTTCCGTCGCTCTAATTTCTATCCCCACCCCTGCCATTCAAACCTACTAATCAGTCAATCCAGATACTATCTTTTCCGGGTCGTCTGTAAATATTGCCTGTACACCAAGCTGCTGTAATTGCTTTGCATGCTCGACATCATTAACTGTATAGACACGGACAGTTGCTCCTTCATTAAGAGCTTCTTGAATGGATCTCCGAAATGCTGTAGGTAGGCTAACATGTATAGCATCTGCCGGTATTTGAGCTGTATAGCAGTTAAAATCAACTAAAATTTCTGCAAACAGTGCCGCTTTTTCAATATATGGTGCTCTTTGTGCGACGATCTGAATAGATTCATGATTAAAGGAGGAAATAATGACTCTCTCTGTCATTTGATATGCAGCGACCTCCTTAATTACAAGCGCTTCTATCCCGTTATATGGAAATATATCGGTTTTGAGCTCAATATTAATGCGGTGATTTGTGCCTGCAAATAGCTCTAAAACATCTCCTAGAGTTGGTATACTCTCCTCCTCAAATTTAGAAGAAAACCATGAACCATAATCAAATGCACGGAGCTCTTGTAGCGTGTAATCCTTTACGTAGCCAGAGCCATTAGATGTGCGATCGATCGTTTCATCATGAATAACGACTAACTCCCTATCCGCTGTTAAATGAACATCTAGTTCAATCCCTGTAATCGAAAGCTTTGATGCGGCCATAAAAGCAGCCATAGTGTTTTCTGGGTAATGTGCCGAAACGCCTCTATGGGAAAAAATATCCAAATTCGATAACCTCCTATTTCGCCCAACTCTCAACTCAGGTGGGCCATTAAAATTTCGATTTCTCTTCTTTCTTAATTAGCCTATTACAATTTCACTTGATGGTAAATATTATATATAGTAGTATGAGAATCTATTTGAAAATGCAAGTACTTAGGAGGTGCTAAAAAATGACTGCACAACATCCAGATTTTCAGGCTGAAGTGGAGCGGCTAGCTTACACTAAAAATTACATGCAGCAAATTTTAAATGAATCACAAAGAGGTTTGCAATCTGCTCAGGAGAATATTCGTAAGTCAATGGCAGATCTGGATTATTTAGATTCAAGTTTGGGCTATATTAATATTTTAGCAAATGCTCGTTTCTTTGAAATGGCCCGAAACCAAAAGGAAGGCTTAGAGGCTATTCAAAAAAAGCCTTACTTTGCCCGAATTCATTTCCAAAAGACAGGAGATCCTGAAGAATTTCTTTATATCGGAAAAACGTCTTTGTTTCATCGAGAAACCCATGAGCCTATAATAGTCGATTGGCGTTCACCGGTAGCAAACGTCTATTATGATGGTCGCCTTGGGGATATGGAATATGATGTTCGTGGAGAAATCCATAAGGGACATCTATTTGCCAAACGCCAATATAAAATTAATGATGGTGAATTGCTCGATTTACGGGATATTGATTTAACAACAAACGATGAATTACTGCAAGAAGCGTTAGCTGGAAAAGCAGATGTGCGTTTAACAGAAATCGTCTCCACTATTCAAAAGGAGCAAAACGAAATTATACGAGCACATCTTCGTCAGCCTATTATCGTACAAGGTGCTGCTGGTAGTGGAAAAACTACAATTGCCCTACACCGAATATCTTACTTCCTTTACACGATGGGCGAGCATTTTAACCCTGAGCAGCTTATGATTTTAGCACCGAATAAGTTATTTATCGATTATATTGGTGATGTTTTACCAGAGCTTGGTGTCGATAAAATTTGCCAAACAACCTTTTCCGATTACGTTCTAGCCGCGACGAAGCTAAAATTGAAACTTCAAAACCCAAATGAGCAGTTAGAATCTCTTGTTGCAGGAGAACCCCAACAGGTAGCTTCTTGGATATCTGAAATGAAGGGCTCGCTTTATTATCGGGATGTAATAGAACGATACGTTCAAATAATCGAGCAGGAAATTGCCAACCAATTTGAGGATGTTTTCATAGAAAAATACTGCATTATGCGTGCCTCCCATTTAAAGAAGCTATTTTTATATGAATTTTCTTATATGCCGATTGAAAAACGACTAGCACATATTAAAAAAGTGCTAGCAAGCCATGCTCGTCAAAAGAAACAGGCTATTTTAAATGCACTTCATAAAAAATATGATGAAGCACTTGGCAGAGCACTTGATGGATTTCGTGATGATGACAAACGGCGTCGGGTTGTCACGAAGTTTATTGATGAACGTGATGAACGCATTCCGGCCATTGAAAAAGAGGCAAAATCAACAGCAACAGTTTATATGCGACGCTTTGCTAAACATAACATCAAGACTCTCTATCGTACTCTTCTAACAAATGCTGAGCTTTTAGCAGAGCTTGCTCCAGAATGGCATTATCTTGAGCAACAGCAATTTTTACAGGCACATACTAAAGAACAATGGGCGCTTGAAGATTTAGCTGCAATTTATTATTTACAAGCTCGTATAAAGGGCATTCCTGATGAATGGAAAATGCGAGTCGTTTTCATCGATGAAGTACAGGACTATAGTTTATTTCAGCTTGCTGCTTTAAAGACTGGCCTTGAAACAGATATGTTTACAATGGTCGGTGATTTAGCACAAGGAATTCACAGCTATCGTTCTCTTACTGCCTGGGAACCTGTCCAAAATCTATTTCCTAGAGCAAGCTTTAGAACACTGCAAAAAAGCTATCGAACAACAATTGAAATTATGGAAGTCGCTAACAAAGTCTTAGCTCAAATGGATGAACAGCTTCCATTAGTAGAGCCAGTAGTTCGACATGGTAATGTCCCTACCTATATACAAGCTCAATCATTTGATGCCCTGCAAATGAAGGAAATTTTTGAAGCCATTCGAGCCAATGGACATCATTCCGTTGCTTTAATTTGCAAAACGACCGCAGAGGCAAAAACAATGCAGCAAGCATTAAAGGACAAAAAAATTGCTTCTCAGCTTCTAACTGAAAATGAGTCCATCAATCAGCAATTATTGCTCGTTGTTCCGAGTCATTTAGCAAAGGGCCTTGAATTTGATGCTGTGATCGTAGCTGCCTTCGATACACCTTTCTACGATACGAAGGTCGATCGCAAGCTACTTTATGTGGCACTCACTCGAGCCATGCACGAACTTTATTTAATTGGCCCAACAAAAAATACATTTCTATTAGAAAATGAACAGACATAATAATTGCGCTTTCGCTACTGTCGCTGCAAAAAACACTTACTGAAAGAAGATAAAAAAGTCGCTATTAAAGCGACTTTTTTGCATCGAACATTTAACTCATTTATCGATTCCGAGGCGGTATACGATAAAACCTCCCTCTGGATAAGTACGCCTTCACAACTTTCCACCATGACCTTGGTGCTTCCCTTGGAGGAGACTTCTTTTTAGGTAATGCCGGCATGCGCATGATAACGACTCCTTTCATAGGCTTACTAATACTATATGAAGATAGTTACAAATTTATGATAAAAAGGCCCCCAATATCTTACTGTGAATCCTCGGTTCATTCGTAAAAAACATGGCGGAATCTTAGCCATTTCTTGTACTATTTTTTTACTTATCCACAATAAAAAGAGAGATGTATCAAATATATGATTACATCCCTCTTTTTCACGTTCTATAAACCAAGTGCTCAAATATACGCTGTAAATTGTTTGCGTGTTAAGTTTTCATTTGGTCTAATTTTGCCGTTTTCATTTTATTGTCCGCCAGAGCGGTAATATACTCATTCGCCAGTGTGATGGATTGTTCTTGAAAAGCGAGCTTTGTCCAAGCAGTTGATATTCAAAAATTAAGGCTGCTTGGGTTGTTTCAAAGTGCCGGAGTCGTGCATTAGCTTTAAAGTACAATCAACTAGAAGAGGCAAGAAAAAGCTCTTGTGGCGCTTTCACATCGAATACTTTGGTTTTACATGCTATACATAAAGGAGCCATGCAAAGAACCGCGAATAAGTAAGTCTAACCAAAAAAAGATTTAATCGAAGTTAACTTGAACAGATACCTTGCTTTCTTGTTGGCACTTAATACTCCATACAGATCCTCATCTATTTTTAGAATACTAATAGGCCTAGAAATTATTTATTTTCACAGAAAAAAAAGCCGAGGAATTAAATCCTCGACTTTTTAGGTGCCTAGCGACGTCCTACTCTCACAGGGGGAAGCCCCCAACTACCATCGGCGCTAAAGAGCTTAACTTCCGTGTTCGGTATGGGAACGGGT
>NZ_JBIWFC010000021.1:79103-87815 GCF_044762845.1 Lysinibacillus sp. NPDC096382 | reverse complement strand
GTCACCATGGACACCCTTGTCTTTCGCTAACAGTTCCTACTGCCAAGCCTGTAGTGGACTTTCACCACCAAGTTGTTGCGCATGCCGGGCGCACACCAAAAAAAAACACCCACCAATATTGGTGGGTGTAAAAAATTCCTATTTTTAGTTTTCTTCAGCTACTTTTGAGTAACGTTTCGTGTGTAGTAACATGAAATAACCGAAAGTAATAGCTAAGAATGCTACTAGGAAGCCTGCTAGAATTCCGTAGTTTTGCATTAAGAATGATGTATCACCAGTTGAGATACTTGCTTTAAATGCTGAAACAGTATATGTCATTGGTAATAGTTTATTAAATACTTGCAATGGTGATGGGATTAACTCAAGTGGGAATGTACCCGCGCTTGTTGTAAGTTGTAAAATTAATACAACAATCGCCATGAAGCGTCCTGGATCACCGAAAATAGATACTAACATTTGAATTAAAGCTAAGAAAACATAACTTGTTAATAATGCTGTTAGGAAGAAGTATCCGAAATTGTTTACTTCAAGGCCTAAGCCCCATTTTACAATAACCACTGTTAATATAGTTTGAATTAAGCCGACTATTGCTAAAACTGAAGCTTTACTTGCAAACCAAGCTGCTCCATTTTTTGGACGAATTGCTGGTTCCACAAGTGGGAAAACGATAGAGATTAATAACGCACCAACGAATAAACCAAGAGAAATAAAGTATGGTGAGAATCCTGTTCCATAGTTAGGTACATGGTTAACAGATTCTTTATCAACCTCTACTGGGCTACCTACCATATCATATGTGTCTTTACTTGAATGAACTTCTTTTGCTTTTTCACTTGCTTCACCTAGTTTGCTAGATAAAGTTGATGTACCATCTACAAGTTCAGTAGTACCATCAGCAAGCGTTTTAGAACCTTCTGCTAATTCACCTGATTTAGAGGCAAGTGTTGATGTACCTTGATTCAATGTTGTTGAACCACTTGCTAGCTGATTTAAACCTGAAGCCAATGTTTTAGAACCTGTTACGGCTGTCTTAACACCAGCATTTAATTCACCTAATTTTTGAGCAAGTGTTGCATTACCAGCTTGGAGACCTTTTGCTCCTTCGATTAATGCACCACTTTTTGATGTTAATGCATTAGCGCCCGCTAACACTTGTGATTGACCTGCTGCAATTTGCGATGCACCAGAACTTAATTGATTAGCACCAGCTTGTAATTGACCTGTACCAGCAGTTAAAGAACCTAAACCATTATGCACGCTTGCACTTCCTGCTTGTAGCTCTGCTAATGTTTGTTTTAATACTGCCGCTTGCTCTTCAGGCAATGAAGCCATCATGCCTTGTAATTGATTAGATAAAGCTGTGATGCCTTCTGCTACTTTTGCAGAACCCGCTGTTAATTGGCCTGCTGCACCATTTAATTTACCTGCATTATCAGCGATTGAAGCTGCGCCTGTACTAATTTGTTTTTGTTTATCGCTAAGTGTAGCTAAACCTGCTTGAACTTGCGCTACACCTTGTGTATATTGTGATACACCTTGTGAAAGACTTGATGCTCCTGTTGCTGCTTGCTGTGCACCATTTTGTAACTGTACTGTACCGTCTTGTAATTTTACTAGACCAGTAGATAAGTCATTTGCACCTTTTGCAGCATCTCCAGCACCTTTAGTAATTTTATCTGCACCGTTTGACAATTCAACTGTACTTGATGCTAGTTTCTCAAGATAACCTTTTAAATCTTTTGCACCATTCGCTAAAGTTTTAGCACCTTCATCTAGCTTACTTGAGCCATCTGCAGCTTCTGTAAAGCCATCTCCAAGTGTTGTAATAGAATCAAATAATTTTTCTGCATAAGTAGCAGATACTTTTGAATTCACTTCCGCACGTACACGGTCCATTGCTGTTTCACCAATTTGTGCACCAAGGAAGTTCAATCCTTCATTCGGAATATAATTCATAACTAGTTTAGAAGGTTTGTCATCTAATAACGTAGTCGCATGCTCTGAGAAATTTGTTGGAATTTCTAGAATCATATAATAGTCTCGACCATGTAAGCCTTTTTCAGCTTCTTCTTTGGAAACGTCAATAAACTTAAACTCGTTACTATCGACAAGCTTATCGACTAATTCTTTCCCTAGATCTAATTTAACCCCTTCCATTTCTGCGCCCTTATCTTCATTGACAACAGCTACTGGTAAATTAGGCAAGCCTTCATACGGATCCCAGAACGCCCATAAGAACATGCCTGCGTACATGACTGGGATAAATAATACAGCGATTATTGAAACAAGCATTTTTCTTGTCTTTAAGATTTTAAGCCACTCAGCTTTAATCATAAGTTTTCTTCACTCCTATAATATTTGACCGAAAACGTCCGTCGGTCATTTTTATTCAAAAAAAAAACTAAATCCTCACTAGACTATCATTGATTCACCTTTAGCTCAGCCGAATCAAGTTAGAATTAGCCCACGGAAGATTGTTTCCTTGAAAAGATTTAATATCTTTTCTTCAGGAATAATGTCGCCATGTAGCTCATGCCAATCAACGACAAATGCTAGATACGCCTTTAACAACAGAAAGCTTACTAATTCTGCATCACAATCTCTAATTTCTCCTTTATCGATACGTCTTTGAATTAATTCTGTAACGTAGGATAAAATTTCAGTCTCAATGCGAACTAAAGCTTGTTTAACTACTGGCGTTCGTAGCTCCTTTTCTTCCTCTAATAACTTCGCAAATAAAAGATGTTTTTCACGGAACTGTAGCATTTTCATTAAAGCATTATGCGCATTGTCCATAAAGCTAGCGGATGCATCCAACACTGCATCTGCTTCAGCTTGCATCTCTCGTACAAGTGACATAGCTATCTCTTGAAATAAAATTTCTTTATTTGCAAAGAATGTGTAAATCGTCCCTTTACCGACGTTAGCAATTTTAGCCACTTGCTCCATTGTTGTTGCCTTGTAACCAAACAATGTAAAGGATTTTGCAGCTGCTTCAAGAATTTCCTGTCTACGATCCATTAGTAACATCCTTTCCTGTTATATTATGTACATGCCTTTGTACACGAAAATGATAATGACCAGAAAACCATTCCGGTCATCTGGTCATTATCATATTCCTATTTTAAAAATAATGCAAGCATTAATTGTGATTTTTTTCACTTTTTTTCATGATCACTATGCTCAGAAGTATCATTACCGTGATTCATCATGTTATGATCCATACTATTGTTATTTGCTTTTTCATCCTCTGGTAAAACTTTCGTCATATCAGGGCTACCAGCAGTAATTTGTTGCTTCGGCATACTATGAACACCATTGCCTGTAGTAGTATGAGCATACATATAATATACCCCATCGTGGTCAAATGTAGTCGTCGCTTTATAAACGCCATCTTTCTCTAATTTACCGTCAATCATTTGCCCTTGATCACGTTTACCAGATTCCCAAACCTCAAATTGTACAACTGCATCATCAACTTTTTTGCCACCTTGTACAACTTGCGCCGCAAGATCAATTGTTTTATTGATCGCTACTTCTTTCGGTGTTAAAATTTCAACTTCTGGTATTGGAGCCACTTCAGGCTCTGGTAGAGCTGCTGGCTCTTTCTTTTCTCCGCAACCTACTAATAGTGCAGATACTGCAACTAATGCCAATAACCATTTTTTCATGTTTTATTCCTCCATTAACGGTAATGTGATTTTTACAACTGTACCTTTTTCAACTTCACTTTCAATCTCAATCTTGCCATGTAACTGCTTCAACAATTGTTCAACAATTGACAAGCCTAGTCCACTACCACCATCTGCTCGGCTCCGCGCTTTGTTAACACGATAAAAACGCTCGGTTACATGCGATAAATCCTCTTGAGGAATACCCATTCCATAATCCTTAATGATAATTTGTGCATTAGCATCCTTCTCTAAGGCAGTAATTTCAACCTTTGACTGTTCATACGAGTAATTAATGGCATTTTCAATAATATTAATAAAAATTTGTTTCAGCTTTACTTCATCCGCTTGGATGATTAATGCATCATCAGCATCTAAATGGAGTACAATGTTCTTCTTCTCTGCCTGATGAGTTAATATTTTTTGAACCTCACGTAATGTTTCGGCAAGAGGAATTGGATATAAAGTAATTTCTGCTTGTTCATTTTCCATACGAGCAAGTTGAAGCAATTCATTCGTTAAACGTTCCATACGATTTGCCTCACGTACTATGAGCTGGATCGTTTCCTCTTTTTGATGTTCTGGAATAATACCTTTCTGCATCGCTTCGCTATAACCTTTTACATAGCTAATAGGTGTCCGTAATTCATGTGAAACTGTCGCCAAAAACGTCTTTTGAGCCTCATCCTCTTGTTGGATTGCCTCTGCCATTTGATTAAAGGTGCTCGATAGCCTTCCGATTTCATCTTTCGAATGAACTGGCACACGCGTTCCATAGTTTCCGTATGACATTTGCTCAACAGCTCTTTGTAAATTACTTAATGGTCGCATAATATGTCGAATTCCTTTATAAATTAAATAGCTGATGACAAGTAAAAATATAAAGGCGCTGACAAATAAGAAAATAACTTCATTATTCGCTAACTCACTAATTTTTGCTAGAGGGAAGTATATATAAATAATCCCTTCGAGCCTATTTTGATCCACTAGCGGCAGTACTACAGAAATTAGCTGTCTATCAAATCGGGGTTCATATCCAATTTTTTGTACATATTCACCCGCAAGTAATTGCTGTCGTTCTTCTGGACCAATTAATGTTTCGAAATCTATATCAAACGGCACACAGGCACTTAGTTCTCGCGGATTTCTTACTGCAAAAATATTCAAATTCGAATAATTGGCATAATGTTCAATATCTGCAATAAATTCATCCGTTACCTTACTACCGGTATACATCGTTTGTAGCTTTGTCCCTACTTCTACCATCATCTCTTCTGTGTCTTCTACATAAAGTCTTTCATATAAATAATCTGTCAGGACATACATAAAGACAACGGTAATGATCAAAAATGCAAAGATTAATAGCCAAATGCGTGTTGAAATTTTTTTCATTCGCCAGGATCAAAGCGATAGCCCACTCCCCAGACGGTTTGAATATGCCCCGCCGCTTCCTTTCCAAGCTTTAGACGTAAGGTTTTTATATGAGTGTCAACAGTTCTTGTCCCCCCTACATAATCAATATCCCAAATGCGTTCTAGTAATTGCTCCCTCGTATAAGCATTTCCAGGATTATTCATAAATAAATGTAATAGTTCAAATTCCTTCAACGTAAGTGGAACACTCTTTCCATCTACAGATACCTTGCGTGCAATCTCATCTATTTTAATAGGTCCAAATATCACATATTTTTGCTGCAAGTCTTCAATATTAGTACCACTTCTTCTTAGCACAGCATGGATTCGCGCAACTAGTTCATCATTTGTAAAGGGTTTTACAATATAATCATCTCCGCCAATTGTTAAGCCTTTTACCTTATCCTCATTTGCATCACGTGCTGTTAGAAAAATAATTGGTATATTCGACATCGCACGTATACTTTGACAAACCGCAAAGCCATCTTCGTGCGGCATCATCACATCAAGTAGAACTAAATCAATTTTTTCGCGTACAATTATATCGTAGGCTTCTGTACCACTTGCTGCTGTTACGGTCTCAACTTTTGCATTATGGAGCATCATTTCTATTAAATTACGCATATCTTGCTCATCATCAACAATTAATACAGTTGTCACATTTTTTCCTCCCTCACTAACAATTGAAATGCACCTTTCCCCACATCAACTGTTTTTTTCACCTGACCTTCTTTTATAAAATACAAAGTATGGTCATCATAACCAGCGACAACAATATAATCTTTAAACTGATTTACGACAAACGGATTAGCTCCTACCTCTTGCTGCCATCTCACATTTCCATCAAAGTCGGCAACATATAATGCATTACGGCCATGACTAACAACGAGAACAGCATCCTTTGTTTTGGTTAATCCAACAGGCATTAAAGGCATTGCTATCTCCCCATGTTTGACGCCTGTTATAAGATCATATTTTTTAACAGAGCTATTCGGTTTACTTCCTTCTCCATGGCCACCAATCCATAGTTCATTTTTCTCTTCAAGAATTGCTATGCCATGTGATGATTTTTGAATCGGCCACTCTTGTTCAATTTCTAGATTCTCAATATTTAACACCGATAATTTCGTATCTTTATAATTAATCACATATAGCTTATCTTTATAGGCCGCCATTGACATAGGATAATTACCAAGCTTCTGAGTTGCCAGTTCGTTGCCCTCTTCATCAAAGCTTGTCACTGTATTCGTTTTGCTATTCGCAATAAAAAACTGTTTTCTATTTTCAGCATAATACGCATTCGTTGAGCCAAGCTGTACTTTTTTGGAATAGAGCTTCTTTCCAGTTGATAATGTATAGATGTCAAATTCATTTAATTGATGACCATACAATAACACACGATCGTTTCCGAGGAGAATTGCCCCCGAGTAAGCTTTATCTAATAACCATGTTGCTTTCACATTACCTTGTTCATCGATAAAATCTAGAGAAGGCTCTTGTATATTTAAGGATGCTACAAAATTCTGATCGCGTTCAATAGGCTCAAACGATTTCTCCGTACACCCTACTAGCAATACTAGCTGTACTAAAGAAAAAATGAAAATTGCCCATTTTTTCAACATCATCACCTCTGTTTCTTAACTATACTTCACAATTGTGAAATTCACGTGAAACTTGAGAGGTAAATTTATGACAAAGAAAACAAGCAAATTTCACAATTATTATTATGTAATGCTTACATTTACGAGCATTTATCCAATCCAAAATTATAGTAGCACATATACTACATAGATTATGGTAAGGAGGAATCAACTTTATGGTATCCATTAGCTTATGTATGATTGTGAAAAATGAAGAAGCTGTCATCGGTAGATGTCTAACATCTGTAAAAGACTTAGTCGATGAGATTAATATCATCGATACTGGCTCTACCGACAATACAAAGCAAATTGTTAAAGAGTTTACAGATCGTATTTTTGATTTTGAGTGGATTCATCATTTTGCAGCTGCAAGAAATTTTTCATTCCAACAAGCAACAAAGGAGTACATTTTATGGCTAGATGCAGATGACGTATTATTAGAGGAGGATCAGGAAAAATTTAAAGCACTAAAAGAATCCCTGACCCTTGATATAGATGCCATTTCAATGAATTATAATTTAAGTTTTGATAATGAAGGAAATGTAAGCTCTCTATTAAGAAGATATCGCTTAGTAAGAAGAGATAAACAATTCCAATGGATAGGTGCCGTACACGAATATTTAGCAGTCGGTGGGAAACTATTGGATAGTAATATCGCTGTCAGTCATTTACCACTTAGTCACGATCATTCACGAAATATTAATATCTATAAGCAATTAGTTGACTCAGGAGAACCGCTCACTCCACGAGATACATTTTATTACGCAAATGAATTACTAGATCACGGACAATTTGAGGACGCAATATTTTACTATGAAACGTTTTTAACTTCAAAATTAGGCTGGGTAGAAGATAATATTACAGCCTGTTTCAAATTAGCAGACTGTTATTCTCATTTAAATGATCCCGAAAATAATTTGAGTTCCATTCTAAGAAGCTTTGAATACGGTATTCCGCGTCCTGAAGCGTGTTGTAGACTTGGTTTTATTTTTATGGAACAAGCCAAAACCTATGAAGCAATCTTTTGGTATGAACAAGCGCTTAACATCAAACAAATTTCTAACGCCCCTTTTCAAAATAAAACCTTTACAACATGGTTACCCCACTTACAACTATGTGTCCTCTTTGATCGGTTACAACACTATGAAACTGCCAACGCACATAATGAATTAGCCAGATCCTTTTTACCAAATGACGAAAAAATACTTCACAATAAAACATATTTTGATCGTATTTTAAATAAAGAGAATGAAACATCTTAAATAGCTTCTATACTAATGGGTTGTTATTAAACCGTGATGAAAAAATACTTTTATCGCTATTGATATTTTTAGATTAAACAAGTAGTTAACTGTCTATTTCATCTTTTCCCTCTATGAATACGCTATTTGAGAGAGGAGGTGAAACAATGCATTTCGGACAATTTAACAATAGAATTTGCAGCAAATGTAATACATTCCCGTGTTGTTGTAATCCTTGTGCTCCAAGCTGTCCTGTTCGGCCTATTAAACCTGGAAGAACTGGCCCAACAGGAGCTACCGGGGCTACCGGGGCTACTGGCGCTACTGGGGCGACTGGATCTACTGGCGCTACTGGGATGACTGGGGCTACTGGCGCTACTGGTGTTACTGGGGCTACTGGCGCTACCGGCTCTACTGGGACTACTGGCGCTACTGGCGCTACTGGCTCTACTGGCGCTACTGGCTCTACTGGCGCTTCTGGCTCTACTGGGACTACCGGTGAAACTGGAGCTACTGGTGTTAATGGGGCTACCGGTGTTACTGGGGCGACTGGCGCTACTGGTGTTAATGGGGCTACCGGTGTTACTGGGGCGACTGGATCTACTGGCGCTACTGGTGTTACTGGGGCTACTGGCTCTACTGGCTCTACTGGCTCTACTGGCTCTACTGGTGTTACTGGGGCTACTGGTGTTACTGGGGCTACTGGCTCTACTGGCTCTACTGGCTCTACTGGCTCTACTGGCGCTAC
>NZ_JBIWFC010000021.1:0-79005 GCF_044762845.1 Lysinibacillus sp. NPDC096382 | reverse complement strand
ACTGGCTCTACTGGCTCTACTGGCTCTACTGGCTCTACTGGCTCTACTGGCTCTACTGGCTCTACTGGCTCTACTGGCTCTACTGGCTCTACTGGCTCTACTGGCGCTACTGGCTCTACTGGCTCTACTGGCTCTACTGGCTCTACTGGCGCTACTGGCTCTACTGGCTCTACTGGGGTTACTGGGGCTACCGGCGTTACTGGTGTTACTGGGACTACCGGTGAAACTGGCGCTACTGGGGTTACTGGGGCTACCGGTGTTACTGGCGCTACTGGTGTTACTGGTGCGACTGGATCTACTGGGACTACTGGGGCTACTGGGGCTACTGGGGCTACTGGCGCTACTGGCGCTACTGGCGCTACTGGCGCTACTGGGGCTACTGGCGCTACTGGCGCTACTGGGGCTACTGGCGCTACTGGGGCTACTGGGGCTACTGGCGCTACTGGGGCGACCGGCGTTACTGGTGTTACTGGGACTACCGGTGAAACTGGCGTTACTGGGGTGACTGGAGCTACTGGGGTGACTGGGGCTACTGGGACTACTGGGACTACTGGGGCTACCGGTGTTACTGGTGCGACTGGATCTACTGGATCTACTGGGGCTACTGGCTCTACCGGCGTTACTGGTGTGACTGGTGGACTTGGGGCTACCGGTGAAACTGGCGCTACTGGGGTGACTGGGGCTACTGGTGAAACTGGGGCTACCGGTGTTACTGGTGCGACTGGCTCTACTGGCGCTACCGGCGTTACTGGTGTTACTGGTGGACTTGGGGCTACTGGTGTTACTGGCGCTACCGGCTCTACTGGCTCTACTGGCTCTACTGGCTCTACTGGCTCTACTGGCTCTACTGGCTCTACCGGCGTGACTGGTGTGACTGGGACTACCGGTGAAACTGGCGCTACTGGGGTGACTGGAGCTACTGGTGTTACTGGGGCGACTGGGGCTACTGGTGAAACTGGCGCTCCCGGTGTTACTGGGGCGACTGGCTCTACTGGCGCTACTGGGACTACTGGGACTACTGGGACTACTGGTGAAACTGGCGCTACTGGCGCTACTGGCGCTACTGGCGCTACTGGTGTTACTGGGGCTACTGGCTCTACCGGCTCTACCGGCTCTACTGGCTCTACCGGCTCTACCGGCTCTACTGGCTCTACCGGCTCTACCGGCTCTACTGGCTCTACCGGCTCTACCGGCTCTACTGGGACTACTGGGGCTACTGGTGAAACTGGGGCTACTGGGGCTACTGGGGCTACTGGGGCTACTGGGGCTACTGGGGCTACCGGCGTTACTGGGACTACCGGTGAAACTGGCGCTACTGGGGTGACTGGAGCTACTGGTGTTACTGGGGCTACTGGGGCTACTGGGACTACTGGTGAAACTGGGGCTACTGGGACTACTGGTGAAACTGGGGCTACCGGTGCGACTGGATCTACTGGGGCTACTGGCTCTACCGGCGTTACTGGTGTGACTGGGACTACTGGTGAAACTGGAGCTACTGGTGTTACTGGCGCTACTGGCGCTACTGGATCTACCGGGGCTACTGGTGTTACTGGCGCTACCGGCTCTACCGGAGTTACTGGTGTTACTGGTGTTACTGGGACTACTGGGACTACTGGTGAAACTGGCGCTACTGGGGTGACTGGGGCTACTGGAGCTACTGGGGCTACCGGCATTACTGGTGAAACTGGGGTGACTGGAGCTACTGGAGCTACTGGAGCTACCGGTGTTACTGGCGCCACTGGGGTGGCTGGATCTACTGGGGCTACTGGCTCTACCGGCGTTACTGGTGCGACTGGTGGACTTGGTGCGACTGGCTCTACCGGCTCTACTGGGGTGACTGGAACTACTGGCGCTACCGGTGTTACTGGGGCTACTGGGGCTACTGGGGCTACTGGGGCTACTGGGGCTACTGGGGCTACTGGGGCTACTGGGGCTACTGGGGCTACTGGGGCTACTGGGGAACGTGGAGCTACTGGCTCTACTGGCGCTACTGGCATTACTGGCGCTACTGGCGTTACCGGGGCTACTGGCATTACTGGCGCTACTGGCGTTACCGGGGCTACTGGCATTACTGGCGCTACTGGCGTTACCGGAGCTACTGGCGTTACTGGCGTTACTGGCGCTACTGGCGCTACTGGCGTTACCGGAGCTACTGGCGTTACTGGCGCTACTGGCGCTACTGGCGCTACTGGCGTTACCGGAGCTACTGGCGTTACTGGCGTTACTGGAGCTACTGGCTCTACGGGGACTACCGGACCAGCATTTACAGAAGGTTTCTCAGCATTTAATAATGCTATAACAGTAAGCGCCTCTACTACAATCACTAACTGGAGTGTTGCTGCTCCATATTTCACAACACCAGCATTCAATCCAACGACCGGAATTTTCACTGTTCCAACAACCGGAAGATATGCTTTTGAAGCTACAATCAACTACTCTACTGCTGCAGCAATTACCATAAGCTTAGGGGCTGGCATCAATCCATCATTTGCTATTCGACAAAACGCTACAACAAATTTAATAAGCGGACTATTCCCTTTATTAAATGTAAATATTATTGCCGTATTGACTTTACGTGCTGTCCTTGGTAATGGGACGGTAACATTGGCTGGAGAAGTCGATTTAAATGCAGGTGATACCATTGATTTATTCTACAATGCTAACGGTTTAGCAATAGGGCTTACTCTTGGAGGAGCTAACTCTGGCGGTATTGTATGGTCATGTCACCGAATTTCATAGCATTAAGATCTTTACTGGGAAAGTAGAAACTTACTTTCCCAGCTTTTAATTTGAGATATCTAACTTGTGCAATCATTTGTACTTTGCCACATCAAACTTCAAAAATAAAAAAAGTAGTACAAACATTGATCTTCAAGTTTGTACTACTTACTGATAACTATTTATTTCTTACAAATCCGCAAACATTTCCTTCAACATTTCTTCAGCAACATTTTTACCTTGCTCAACGCACTCAGGTATTGATATTCCTTCGAAGGAGCTCCCTGAGAGCTTTACAGCGGGAAAATGTTCACGTAACTCTTGTTTTGAACGCTCGACCTTCGCCTCATGTCCTACCGTATATTGTGGCATGGCATTTTTCCAGCGGGAAACTACAGTCATTAACGGTTCTCCATCTACACCAATTGTTTTCATTAAATCCTGCAATACAGTCTTTTCAATTTCTGTATCAGATAACGCAACAATTGCCTCATCGCCCACTCGGCCAATATAACTGCGTAACAGTACATAATCATCTGGTGTTGTACCAGGCCACTTGCGGTTAATCCACGTACAAGAAGTTATTGAAAAATCACTATTTCGGGAGACAAAAAATGATAACGCATCTAGATCACCTAACTGATCTTTTTTAAATGCCATTGTCACAGTAGCAATAGTTGCTGCCTTCATCGTACTCAATTCATTTAATAACTGGTGTTTACTGAACATTTTTCTTGCCACATTAAATGGTGTAGCAATAATAACAGCATCTGCTTTTAATTGTGTAAAATTGTTGAACAAAACTTGGACTGTACCATCCTTACCATGTTCAATTTCCTCAACTTTAATACCCTTCATAACTATCCCAGGAAGTAGTGATTCTTCAAGTTTTTCGATAAGTGTCTCAAGACCATTATTAAATGTTTGAAAAATCCCCTTATCTTTCGTATTGAGTTTGTTACTTAAAAAATTCGAACCAGACTTTTTCATACCAATCAGTAGGCTACGATATTTTTGCTCTAATCCATAGAGCTGCGGGAATGTTGAGCGCATACTTAACTGTTCTATATCACCAGCAAATGTTCCAGCAAGTAATGGCTCTACTAAATTTTCTACAATTTCAGCACCGAATCTTCTTCTAAAAAATTGCCCTAATGGTTGGTCATCGTTCTGTGCAGAACGAGGGATGAAAAAATCCCCCGCCGCACGAACTTTCCCGCTAAGTGAAAACAAACCTGATGTAATAAATGACGAGACATGTGGTGTTGCTCCAGACAAAAGATTGCTAGGGATTGGATACAATTGACTACCGACAGCAACGTAAGTCGGACCTGTATTGCTTGTAATCATTTCCTGTTCAATGCCTAAATCCTTTGCCAAAGCATATACATAATTCTCACGATCAAAAAAAGATTCTGGACCGCGCTCGATAATAAAGCCATCTTTTCTCAGTGTTTGTATTTTTCCGCCAAGACGTAATGACGACTCGACAAGTACGATATCTAACGGCAATTCTTTTGCGCTTGCTTCTTTTTGCAAATAGAACGCAGCTGTGAGGCCAGTAATGCCACCGCCTACAACAACTACCTTTCGTCTTTTTTGAGTCACCAACATCATCACTTTCTTTTCGCTTAGCTTAATTTTTTATGAATGGCATCAACCATTGCATCAATAAATAACGGGTGTGTATTTGGCATTGCTGGACGATAATATTTCGCGCCAAGTTCATCACAAACAACTTTACATTCATAATCGTTGTCATATAAAACTTCTAAATGTTCTGTTACAAAGCCAACTGGCGTATAAACGAACGAATGGAAGCCCTTTTGCTCGTAAAGTTCACGCGTTAAGTCCTGAACATCTGGACCAATCCATGGCTCAGGTGTTTGCCCTGCTGACTGCCAGCCAACTTCTACATTGTTTACACCTGTCGCTTCTCTAATTAATCGAGCCGTCTCAATTAATTGATCTTCATATGGATCGCCTAGCTCCTTAATTTTCTCTGGAAGTGAGTGTGCAGACACGATTAAACATGCTTTTTCACGTTCTTCTTCTGACATTGCATTAAACGTTTCATTTACTTTCATTTTCCAATACTCAATGAACTTTGGTTCATCATACCAAGATTCTACAGAAGTAATTGTTAATCGATCTCCAGCCGCTTCTGTTGCACGACCATTATATGATTTAATAGAGAACGTTGAGAAGTGAGGAGCTAACACGATAGAAACGGCTTCTTTAATACCTTCCGCTACCATTCCTTCTACAGCATCTTCAATGAATGGGTGGATATGCTTTAATCCGATAAATAATTTGTATTCCACATTATCTTGCACTTCATTTAAACGTGCACATAAAGCCTCAGCCTGCGCTTGAGTAGCAGCAGCAAGTGGCGATAAACCACCGATTGCTTCATAACGACTGCGTAAATCTTCTAAATGCTCTTCTGAAGGTTTGCGACCGTGGCGAATATGCGTATAGTAAGGTTCGATGTCTTCTTCTTTATAGGGTGTTCCGTATGCCATAACTAATAAGCCTTTAACTTCTTTCATTAACCTTTTCACCTCTAAATAATAGTTATCTTTAATCGTACGTAATGTGACAAAAAGAAGCTGTCCAATTCATTAGGTTGGACAGCACCCTTTCTACGATGAAATCAAGATATCATTCATAAAAAAGAAATATGAGCGTTAATATCCTGTTCACATCTATATTAAGAGCGTGCTTGGATTTGTTGAGCACTATACTCATGAATAAGAGCTGTTAAACGTTTTAACACTTCTGGGTCTACCTCTGGGAATACACCATGACCTAGGTTAAAGATATGCCCTGGCATTTCTAAGCCTTGATCGATAATATCTTTCGTGCGTTTTTCAATAATTGACCAATCAGCAAGTAATAGCGATGGATCTAAATTGCCTTGTACTGGTTTAGTAATTCCGTTTGCACGTGCTTCTTTAATTGGTAAACGCCAATCTAAGCCAACAACATCAACCGGTAAATCATTCCACTCTTTCGCTAAATGACTTGCACCGACACCAAACTGAATAAGTGGCACATTTTCTTTTTTCAATTCTGCAAAAATACGTGTCATAATCGGTTTAATGAAGACACGATAGTCTTCAACATTTAAAGCACCAACCCAAGAGTCAAATATTTGGATAGCTTTTGCTCCCGCTTCTACTTGAGCAGAAATATCAGAAATAATCATGTCAGCCAACTTGTCCATTAAAGCAAACCAAGCTTGAGGCTCTGATACCATAAATGACTTTGTTTTATTATAGTTTCTTGAAGGACCACCTTCAATCATATAGCTTGCGAGAGTAAATGGCGCACCTGCAAAGCCGATTAGAGGTACATTCAATTGTTCCGCTGTTAACATTTTTATTGTTTCTAAAACGTATGGTGTATGTTCTTTCCCATTGAATTCGCCTAGTTTTTCTATATCAGCGATTGAGCGAATAGGATTTGAAATAACAGGACCTACGCCTGCTTTGATTTTCACATCTACCCCAATACCAGGGAGTGGAGTTACTATATCTTTGTATAAAATTGCCGCATCAACATTGTAATTTTCTACTGGTAATCGCGTTACATATGCACAAAGCTCAGGTTGAAGTGTAATTTCCTCTAAAGAATACTTTTCTTTAATCGCACGATATTCTGGTTGAGAGCGTCCTGCTTGTCGCATATACCATACTGGTGTATGTTCAGTTCTTTCTCCTCGTGCAGCACGTAGAAGAGTATCATTAAAAGTTGTCATGAATAGTTCCTTCCCCTCAATAAAATTCATATCGTAAAATTCTCTTGTTTATTTCATTATTATTGATATCCGTTTTCAATAGTAAACGCTTCCTCTGTTATTGTATAGTTTTCATAGTGAAATGTCATAAAATTGTTCTTTCTAAGGGATTTCTTTTTTGACAAAGCTTTAGACTTCCACTTAAATGGAGATAATCACGCTATATTAAGAAAATTCATAAGGAGGTCAATTTTATGTATATTTATTTAACTTCTGGTACAGGTGATTTTTTAGAACAGTTAAAGAATAAATATCCAAACGAGGCAATGATTTTAATACACGGAGAAGGGAACTCTGTGCTTATACACGAAACTGAAGGAAAATCTGTCTTTGCCACACCTCGTAAATTCGAAGTATTAGATTCAGTAAATGATTTAGAAGAACGCGGCTTTTTTGTATTCAACAATATTCCCGTTACAGATGAGGGTCGACCAGTTTTTGAACATCGCTTTTTAAATCGAGCGGGCGCTATAGAAGATGAGCCAGGTTTTGTAGCATTTCGACTACTTCGTCCATTAAATAGTGAAACATACATTGTCATGACACAATGGAACGGCCCTCATTCGTTTGAAGCATGGAAAAGCTCAAAAGCCTTTGCATCCGCACACGCTGAACGTAAAGAACCAACAGGTGTGAATCAGCAAAATATTTTCTCAGCAGCCTCATATGTCACAACCTATAACGCAGCTCCAAAAGAAGAAAACGAGTATTAGTTGAAGCGTGCAGGAATTCACTGCTTTCCGCGGGTATCCCGAGTGCGCGGGTATTCACTGCTCTCCCGGAGTATTCACCGGGTGCCCGGGTACCCCCGTTGCTCTTCGAGTATCCCACTTCGATTCACGAGTATTTTCTGCACTTCTGCGGATATCCCCCGGGTGTGCGCAGGTATTCGCTGCACTTCCGGAGGGCATTGTCCAGAACGTGGAGAATTCATTACTCTTGCTTAGAATATCTTTTACAAGAAGTACTGAACCACTGTTTTCCAGTTTGTGAAACTATTATGTTATTAATAAAAATCTAGGATAATCTGTTTAAGGAGGTTTTACTGTGAACCAACGTCTACTCGAAAAGATTGATAACCATTTTGATGAAATGGTGGCGATTCGTCGTCATCTACATATGCATCCAGAGCTGAGCTTCCAGGAGCAAGAAACCGCTAATTATATTATTCGTTTTTATAAAAATCTAGGCGTACCGGTTGAAGCTAATGTCAGTGGCTACGGTTTAATTGCACGGATTAAAGGAAGCAAGCCTGGCAAAACGATTGCTTTACGAGCAGACTTTGACGCACTGCCTATACAAGATGAAAAAAACGTACCATACAAATCAACTGTGGCTGGTGTTATGCATGCTTGCGGACATGATGGACATACAGCTACTTTGCTAATCGTCGGTAAGCTATTGTGGGAAATGCGCGATGAATTAGCAGGAGAATATGTACTAATTCATCAGCATGCTGAAGAGGCTGATCCAGGCGGAGCGATCGGGCTGATCCAGGCTGGAGCTTTGAATGGCGTTGATGCTATTTTTGGTACACATCTATCTTCTAATCATCCAACAGGCATGATTGGCTACCGCGTCGGTCCAACGATGGCTGCTGTTGATAGTTTTGAAATGAAAATTCGAGGTCAAGGCGGGCACGGTGCTCATCCGGACCAAACAAAGGATGCGATTGTTATTGGCTCTCAGCTTGTTATGAATTTACAACAACTTGTGGCACGTCGAGTTGATCCAATCGAATCGGCTGTTTTATCAGTTGGTTCATTCGTAGCATCTAATGCTGACAATATTATTGCCGATACAGCCTATTTAAATGGTACAATTCGAACATTTGATAAAGATGTTCGTGAAACGATGGAGCGTGAGTTTAAACGGGTTATCCAAGGTACTGAAATTGCGCATGATTGTACAATTGAACTGGATTATCGTCGTGGCTACCCTGCTGTTGTAAATCATGAGAAAGAAACATTATTTGTGCGTACTATCGCTCAGGATATTTGCGATGTTACTGAAGTAAAAGCAAGTATGGGGGCTGAAGATTTCTCTTACTACTTAGAGGAAAAACCAGGTACTTTCTTCTTTACAGGAGCCAAACCAACTGAATATGCACCACATCATCATCCAAAATTCGATATAGATGAAAAAGGTATGCTCATTGCTGCAAAGGTATTATTAACAGTAGCACTAGACTATCAATTAGTAGAATAGAAAATAAAGCTCATTTCTCCAAGTCTGTTATTGGAGAAATGAGCTTTTGATTTGAAATTAACCATTATCAAGGTTTTGAGACCTTAGCAGTTAATTCACTGACAACCAGTATAATAATAAAAGTTACATAAAACATTGGCTGTGTGATACTACATAGACCAACTATAATTGCTTGAGAGATCATCGCAAGACGTACAATTTGATTGACCGCTACCTTGCGTGCTTCATCAGGTAACGGATAAAGCATGTCCATGCGGAATTCACCGCTTGATAATAAAGCCTGCTTTAATTGAATAGTTGTAGCAAAGCTCAATACACCTGCAACAATCCATGAAACGACAGGGATATCTACAAAGGCTGCAATAACAGCTGAAATCACGGTTAAACGGAACCATAAATAAAAATGATCATCTGTTCGGATGAATGTACGGAACACCAAGTACTTTTGAGTATTATCCTTGTTGTATGGCACAAATTTGTAAAGCCAGTCAAGCCAACCTCGACGACGGATGCTACCACGTAGATGTGGAACGTCTGTGAAATAATTAGCAAAGCGATAGAAGCTCATCATGCGATTTTGTTCAAGCTTCACAAAATGCTCGTATGGGACAGGTTCACCTGTGCATTTTTTTCTAAATATTACAATATACACGCTCCCAATTGCTACAGCAACAATCGCTAAAATAAGCTGCATATGAAGCCCCATGTACACAGCCACACTAAAGATAACAGCTCGAATCAGCCTGTCCACCCAGATCATTTGACCGCGTTCACTATACCGAAAGCTAAATTCACCCTGAACGCTCAAATACTTCAATATAATAATAAGTAGGAACACTGACCAAATTTCAAATGTAGTTAATTCAGTAACAGTCTTTAGTAAAGGGATACTAACGATATAAACAATTGCCACCATCCACACCTGTGACCAAAACGTCCACGCTAAAGCCTTTTTGAAATACTGCGACATTTTTGATTCTAAAGGTAATAAATACACTTGGTCTGGCTCTCTCAAAAGTGAAGTCGGACGACTAAATGCCAATAAAATCCCTACAAAAACTGCGATTAATACCTCTGCCGGAAAATCAGACTGGACGACTTTCAGCCATTCACTATATTGATAGCCCCCTGCTCCGATAAGAAATACTAGTACAATCGCTAAATGCCCTGTAAAAATAAACCGCATATATTTTTGCACTTCACCTATATAGTGCATGAAACGAGAGGACCAAACATCACGCAAGTTCTTCATGGTCGCGCTCCTTTGTCATTGCAATATATAAATCATCCAATGTCGCATGTGGCATCGCAAATGCCTTGCGTAAATCCTCCATTGTTCCTTGTGCTCGCACACGTCCTTCATGCAATAAAATGATACGGTCACAATGCTTTTCAGCGGTCGATAAAATGTGCGTGGACATTAATATAGAAGCGCCCTCTTTTTTCTTTTCATCCATCTGATCAAGCAATGATTGGATACCAAGTGGATCGAGCCCTACAAAAGGCTCATCAATAATGTAAAGACTTGGATTGACTAAAAAGGCACACATAATCATAACCTTTTGACGCATTCCCTTTGAGAAATGCGAAGGGAACCAATTAAGTCGCTTTTCCATTCGAAATTCTTTTAATAATATTTGTGAACGAGCTGCAAGTGTTGCTTCATCTAAACCGTAAGCCATTGCGGTTAATTCCAAATGCTCACGTAATGTTAGCTCATCGTACAATACAGGTGTTTCAGGAATATAAGAAAATGCTGTACGATACTTGTCCGTATTTTCCTTTAACGTCACACCATTTAAACGAATGTCTCCTTCTTTTGGAAGCATTGTTCCGATGATATGCTTAATCGTTGTACTTTTACCAGCGCCGTTCAAACCTATTAAGCCAACAAGCTCTCCTTTTTCAATCGTAAATGATAAATCTTTAATAACAGGCTTTCTTGTATAACCACCTGTCACATGTTGTACCTCTAATACCGTCATGCCCTCACTCCTCTTCTAGTTTATATTTTATCAAAAATTAGCAAATGATACAGTTATGAGTATGATAGAATGTACTTACATATAAAATAAGGAGGAATTTTCAAATGAGCGATTGCCTATTTTGCAAAATCATTGAAGGATCTATTCCAAGTACAAAAATTTATGAAGACGAGCATGTCTATGCATTTACTGACATTTCGCCTGTAGCAAAAGGTCATACACTATTAATTCCAAAACATCACTGTAAGGATCTATACGAAATGCCTGAGGATGTAGCTCGTAATTTATATGCAGTAGCACCGAAAATTGCAAATGCTATTAAGGCGGCTTTTCATCCAATCGGACTTAATACAATTAATAATAATGGTGCTGCAGCTGGACAAACTGTTTTCCACTATCACTTACATTTTATTCCTCGTTACGATGAAAAAGAAGGCTTGGGCTTAATTTGGCAAACACAAAAATATACACCTGAGCAATTAACTGAAGTTGCTGAAAGCATTAAAGCTAACCTTCAGTAATTGAGCCTAATTGTCAGAATTGTCTATTGCAATTTTGAAATTTATAGCGTACAATCACAAATAAGTTTCGCTAACGGTCATGAGGGCACGTTAGGAGACAAAAAAAGATTAGCATAGTCGAGGAGAGATTAGAAATGAATACAAAAAATTTAGTATTAATGGCCCTTTTAGTTGGTGTTGGTGCTACCCTTTACGTGGTCACACCAGGTATGGTAAATGGTATGAAGCCTGATTTCATGCTAACAATGATGTTTATCGGCATTTTATTGTTCCCTACCATTAAAGAAACGTTCTTACTTTCTTTAGCAACAGGAGTACTTTCAGGATTGTTTACAACATTTCCAGCTGGCCTTGTTCCAAATATTATCGATAAAGCAGTAACAGGCTTTGTCTTTTTAGCTGCCTTAATGGTGCTGAAAAAATTGGCAAGTAATTTCGCAGTAACTGCTGGCTTAGTTGGTTTAGGAACAATTTTATCTGGAACTGTCTTTTTAACAGTCGCACTTTTTGTATTCAATGCAAACGTTGGTGCAACATTCGCTGTTCTGTTTGTAGGCGTTGTATTACCTGCTGTAGTATTTAATGTGATTGCTTTTGCAATTATATATCCTATAGTTGCAAAATTAGTGAAGCGTTCTAAAATCCAAACAGCTATTTCAATTTAATAAAAATGACGTTCATCTTCAAGGAAACTAAACTGTGATTGAAAATCACTCGTTTAGTTTCTTTTTTCTTTTTGTATTCATGCATTTCATGGTTTAATAGTAGATAACACATGATCATTACAGAAATGAGGTATTTAAAATGAAAGCAAAACCATTTTTATTTGGAGTGGCAGCCGGGATTGTCGGCGGTACAATCGCTGTACTTTTTTCAGCTCCTCAATCAGGACAACAGCTACGTGCTAATTTGCGAGCAAACGCTGCAAGCACAAAGGACAAGCTTTTAGATGTAAAACAGCAAGCAGGCACAGTTAAACAATCCGTTAATTCACTCACAAATGAAATGAAAAATAATATACCACTAATAATAAATGATTTAAAACAATCTATTACTACATTTACTGAAGAAATCGAGCCATCAAAAAATTACTTACAACAAGAAATAGAAGCATTACAGAATTCAATAAGCGAAATCGAGAAAAACGTTGCACAATTTACAGAAAAAAAGGAAAAAACGCAAGAAAAAGTTAGCGACTAAAGTCCTTACACCCTGATAAATAAACTATATTTTTATCAAATTCAATCTACACAATGTTATTTTTTAACCACTTTTCAATTTTTTAATTTTTCTAACTTTAAACTTTTTTCCTTTATTGCTATAATATTTTTAAAATGTTAAAGAAAGCAGTAGGTGATGGCTTTGTCAGAGGAATTATACACTCAAAAAGAAGCGATGCTTTATAGTCAAAGAATTGCGCAATTATCAAAAGCCTTATGGAAAGCAGTTGAGAAAGATTGGCAGCAATGGATTAAACCCTACGATTTAAATATTAACGAACATCATATTTTATGGATTTCGTATCATTTAAAAGGGGCTTCAATTTCTGATGTGGCAAAATTCGGGGTTATGCACGTTTCCACAGCATTTAATTTTTCTAAAAAATTAGAAGAACGTGGATTCCTTAAGTTTTCAAAGCGAGATGACGATAAGCGTAATACGTACGTTGAGTTAACAGAAGCAGGTACAGAACTTATTGTTGAAATGAATAGTAATTATCATAATACGTATCATTCTGTGCTAGAAGGCTCATTAGCTTTAAAGGATCTGTACGGTCGCTTCCCAGAATTTTTAGATGTTATGGCTGTTATACGCAATATATACGGCGAGGACTTCATCGACATTTTTGAGCGTTCCTTCCAGCACTTCCGTGAGTCCTTTGATAAGGTAGAAGAACGTCCAACTGTAAAAGGATGAAAGTGATAATAGTAGGCTTTGAGGCTCGGCTGTTCGTAATCTGAGCTTAATGGCCTTAAAAGCTATAAATCATGCTAAAAGAGGTACTTCAGAAATTTTTCTGAGATACCTCCTTTTTCTTGCATTCTAGCATAATTCAATTTACATTAGATAGGACCATTCATACTACGGAGTTGATAATCATGCATTGTTGGAAAATTTTAAATCTTGAACATCATTACGGAACAACGCGTATTATGATCATGGCTGTCTTTGCTTTTTTAACTGTATTCTCTCTTTCCTATGTAACGTTTAATCTATTTAATGATGAGCACTATACAGATCGTTTGTTTTGGCTCTTTGTAATTGCTGTATTTGCAATCTATCCAATCCACAAATGCTTACACTTTCTAGCATTGTATGATTTACGTCAACATTTAAAATTGCGTGTGCGTACCCAATTTTATGTTATTCCTGTTCTACACATGCGTATCCGTGAACCTTTATTGAAAAATCGTTATATTTTAGCTTTACTCACACCATTTATTGTTTTAAATACAAGCATTATATTAGGTACACTGTTATTCCCTGCGTATACACATTACGGCACATTACTTTTAGCTTACCATTGTAGTCTATGTGTAATTGATATTCTATATGTGAAATATTTATTGGATTCGCCTAAAGACTCCCAAATTGAGGAGACGCCTAAGGGCTATGAAATTTTAGTGCCACCTACTATTCACTAAATTGCTTGTACTTGTGTTTTATTGACGTTTTTTGTTATGCTATTAATACTGAAAGAGGGGAGGAATAGACTTGCTGTTAATGATTGTAGTTCTATTCTCGGTATTCTATTTATTTCAAATAAACCGCATGACTTATGCGCTGTGCATGCGACGTGAAATTCCCGAAGAAAAACAACCAAAAGTATTCCGAACTATAAATATACTTATTACAATATTACTTGTCTCATTTTATATTGAAGTTTTATATGCTGTTTAGTAGATCAATTATGCCTCGGCAAAATTGCGTAGGAATCGGCTTTTTGCAAGCACAAAACCGATTCCGCCGGAAAGAAAAAGGCATCCACTTCCTTTTGGACACCTAATGTGATAACTCGGTCTGACCAATCATATTTTGTAACGTCACCTAAAATGCGGTGCGGATGCCTTACATTGTAAAAAAAGCTAAGGACGTTAAATCCTTAGCTTTTCGTCATTTTTATTAATTAGTATAGGAACGCTGCACCAACGATAATTAATAAAATAAACAACACAACTAATAAAGCAAAGCCTGAGCCGTAGCCACCGCCACCATATCCTCCGCTGCTCATAACTTCACCCCCTTTCTTTTCTATATCCTATGCGCTTGAAAATTTGAAATATAGGCTATACTCAAGGGGGGAACCATTTTGTTTTTAAAACGTTTATGTTATAGTAAAAAATGGACGAAACCATTGTAAGGAGAGAATATCCACTATGAAAAAGACAGTTTTATCTTTAACATTAGCTGCCTCGGTATTAGCGCTTGGAGCTTGTAGCGGAGGGGACAGTAAAACAGTTGTTACTTCTAAATTAGGTGACATTTCAGGCGCTGACTTTAATGAATCAGCAAAAAATTTAGCAGGTGCTCATGTAGTTCAACAAATGGTGACTGAAAAATTACTATCTGATAAATATAAAGTATCAGACAAAGAACTTAAAGAAGCATACGACACTACTGCTTCACAATTAGGTGATGAATTTGACCAAGCTCTTGTTCAATATGGCTTAACGAAAGAAGGCTTTAAAGAGACTTTACGTGTTCAGCTTCTTTCAGAAAAGGCTTTAAAAGATAAAGCTTTTACAGAAAAAGATGTAAAAAAACATTATGAACAAATGAAAACGGAGTTAAATGGTCGTCATATTTTAGTTGCAGATGAGAAAACAGCTAAAGAAGTGATTGCCAAAATTAAAGGCGGCGCAAAATTTGCAGATGTAGCAAAAGAATACTCAACTGATACTGGCTCTGCTGACAAAGGTGGAGAGCTTGGTTGGTTCTCTGTTGGTGCAATGGTAGATGAATTTAATGATGCTGCTTATGCCCTTCCTGTAAAAACTTTAAGTGAACCAGTTAAAACAAGTTTCGGTTACCACGTAATTGAAATTACGGAAAAGCGTGATGTTAAAGGTGTTGGCTCATTCAAAGACGAAGAAGCAAATATCCGTTCACAAATGCTAGCTAAATTAGTGAACACAGGTCAAGATAAACAAGTTCTTAAAGATATCCTTGCAAAAATGGCAAAAGATGCAGATGTAAAAACTTCTGATAAAGAATTAGAACCTGCTATCAAGGATCTTACAACAACAAGTGAAGAGCAAGCTAAAGCGCAAGAAGAAGCTGTTAAAAAAGCGCAAGAAAACGCTGAAAAAGAAAGTAAAAAAGATACTGACAAAAAGTAATCTGTTATCTTACTATATGAAAAAGGGTTACGCTTATACAGGCGTAACCCTTTTTATATACAAAAAGTATCTTGAAAACACATACTCATTTTGAATAAAGTTTACTCAAAATGAATCCTCTTTCCTTTTTTACAAAGGTATTAGAGGTTTAGCCTTCGTCCCTTTACTAAGGAGCTCATCTATGACCTATCTCCAGCCTCGAATCCACTCAACTACGAAACCTCAAATCTACATTTATTTAATAGACGGCTTATAAAACGATCGATTATCAAGCGGAAATAATCGTTCAGTAAATTCTCCCGGTGCTGTTTTGCCTAATGCTCGTGCTAGCATGTTCATCTTTGCATCAATATTATCAATATAATGTAAGATTTCCGCTTCTTGAATCATCGGTTTTTTCGGACTGCCCCATTCTTCTTTACCGTGGTGAGATAGCACCATATGTTGCAATAGCATAACTTCCTCGCCCTCAATCTCTAGTTCACTAGCAATCTTGGCAATTTCATTGACCATAATCGTAATATGACCAAGTAAATTCCCTTCAACAGTATACATAGTTGCAACTGGCCCTGATAGTTCAACAACCTTACCGATATCATGCAGAATTATCCCTGCATATAACAGATCTCGATTTAATGTAGGATATAAATCAGCAATTGCTCTTCCTAGTCTTAACATTGACACCATATGATCCAAAAGACCAGATGCATAATCATGATGATTTTTCGTTGCTGCTGGATATACTAAAATAGCATCCTGATGTTTTTTAATAGCTGCACGTGTAATTCGAGAAATATTTGGATTTTTAATATCAAAGAAAAATTGCGTCAATTCTTCATATAATTCTTCTTTTGGAGTTGCTGAGGAAGGAACTAAATCATTAATAGCAATTCCCTCCTCCGGTTTTGCTACACGGATTGATTTTATACGCAATTGGTTTTTGCCACGGTAGTCATGAATTTCCCCACCTACACGGACAATTGCCTCAGCGTGATACAGTTTTTCATGATCATCATTTGTATCCCATAGCTTTGCCTCAATATCTCCACTTTTATCTTGTAATAACAGTGACATAAATGGCTTTCCAACTGTGGTAACTCCTTTTGTCGCCTGTTTAATTAATAAAAATTGATCAACTGATTCTCCAACCTGGAGCGTCGTAATACCCTTCATGTTGACGCCACTCCCCTTTCATTTGCTAGTGCTCCAACATTGACTATTTGGTCTTTCTGCCAATGCTCGAGCATCCCGTCATGGCAAGTAAAATATAAAATTTGACGTTCATATCCTACTTCTTTCATTAATTGTACCATTTTGTCTGTACGGTTTCGATCAAAATGGACAAAAGGATCGTCCATAATAAATGGAAATGGAGCAGAAGTTGTCAGTGTTTTTGCTAGTGCCATGCGCAACGAAATATAAGCTTGCTCCTTCGTAGCCTGTGATAATTCTGCCATTTGATAACGTAATCCAGAAACATCCTGTGTAACAAAATAGCCTTCATCATTAATTAAAAGCTTATCGTAACGTCCACCTGTTAACAAATTAAATATTGTATTAACCTCTGTCAAAACATAGGGTAGTTTTTCTTCTCTTAGGCGGAACAATGTTTCATGAATCGCAGTAGCCAATGCCTTTTTTGTAGCCCATTGCCCTATTAGCTGTTGCAGCATTGATTTCTCCTCTTCAAACTGTTGCAGCAATTGACCATATTTCTCGTCATTTAGAAGATTCTCTTTTTGGATTTGTAGTGTCGCGCGTTGTTCTAGGCAATGATCTATGGCTACCTGCATTGCGCCACGCTCTTCTTCTAAAGCAAGTAGTTTTTCTTTAAGCTGTTTATCGTCTATTAATGATTGTTCGTTGTCTACATTCAGCGAGGCTAGCTGACTCTGAATGGCTTGAAGTTCTGTTGTTTTTTTTTGTTGTTGCTCAAATTGTTCATGCGTTTCATAATAAGCCTTCTCTGTTTGAACATTCGCAGCATTATATAACTGAGTAATTTCAGACTCATAGCTGTCTATATGTGATTGAACTCCTTGAATTTTGGTCTGAAGGCTAGTCAGCTGCTCTTTTGCTTGTTGAGATATCTGTTGCTCCTGCTGTAAAGTAAGGAATGTATTACGTAAATGCATAAAGATTTCTTGCTCACTATACTCTACTTGTAAGACTCGCTGCGCTTGTTCTAGGAACTCGATTTTCTCCGCTTGTACCGTTTGTAGAAGAGTAAATGTACTCTTCTTTTTTGCTGCTAACTCTTGAGCACCGCGAATGCGCATAAACAGCTCTGGTAATAATGTTTTCGGTATATTCCCCTCTATCCGATAGCGCCTTAAAAAATGTTGAAGCGACTGAGTGGCCTCTTCACTCACCTGCTCAGCTCGCTGAATTTTATATTCAAGTTTCACATATTGACGTTCTTTTTCTTGCTGTTGCTCATTTACATGTAACAAGTGATCTTCAAGTTTTTGTTTTTTCAGCAGGATGGCTTGAGCAACATTTTCCTCCTGCTCTAACTCATGTATTTGCTGATTTTGTTGTTTACTCGGCGCTTCATGTGCTTGTCTAGCAAATTTCAAATAAAAAATAATGATCAGCGACATAACCGCTCCTACAACAACGACAGCCATATTTTTTTCCATAACACCATAAATAAATGAAAGCATACTTATAGCTAACACAATAAATATAACAACACTTGGTTGTTGTTGTTTCGAGCGTTGCGACCTTCCATAGCGCAATTGTTCAAGCTTTCCCTTACGTTGAGGCCACTGTGCTAAAATATGTTCTTCCTCTGTAGATAATGACTCCTGTTGAAGCTGTTGTTTTAGTTGAGCAATTGTATCTAATTCTGCATGTAGTTGCTCCAACGAACGCAAATGAAATTTCAGTTCTTCTTCTGCTTCTTCTAATAGGCTTAACTGTTGTTGAAACTGTTCTTCTTGCTGTAATGACACTGTTTCCTCGAGCAAAATATCCTGCGCCGTTTTTTCCTGAACACCTAGCAAACGAAACTGCGCTTCTATTTCTTGCTCAATTAAATACAGCTCATCCATTAAGTTCTGTTCCTTAACAACTAACTGATTCCATGTTGCTTCCCTATTTAAAAGTCTAGACATTTCAGTAATAGCTTGCTCGTTCACCGTTAATTGAAGCTTTTTTTGTAGTTCCTGATACTGCTCGTTCAGCTGCTGCAATTGTAGTGTTTCATGCAAAAGCCGATCCTTTAATTGCTCATAACGTCGGATCCCTTCTGGCGGAAACTGCACATGTTCATAGCTTTTTCGCGTCTGTTCGAAAGCTTTTTGCTGTTTTAAAAGCGGCATAGCCTGCTGAAGAATTGTGAGCTGCTGCCAATTTTGCTGCTGTGTTTTTTGCTGACTATATAACTCTTCTAGCCTTTGATCGAGCTGTTGTAATTGTAATAATTTATCCTCAAAGGTCTGAATATTACCTTGTTCTTGTTTAATTGTGCGTTCTAGCTTTTTCACATGCTCCAATTTTTGATTAATGAGTGGCACTTTGCCTGTTTTTTTAAAAAGCTCACCAGCATCTTTGTCCATCTTCTTTTCTAGAGACGATAACTGTTGAATCCCTGTTGTCCCAGAGGCAAGCAACAAATGCGTGAGCTCTTCTTCTGACATTTTTTCAATGCCCTGTAGTTCATGTAATGAAAAGGAGAATATAGACTCAAAGGAGGCCTTTGAATAACCATATATTAGTTTTGCTAAAAGTTCGTCATGCCCAATTGTTCCGTCTTCTAGATAAACTGTGACGTCCCCAGCCGCCTTTCCTTTAATGCGTTCTATCGTGCATTGCCCATACGTTGGATGCCCAATTGTAAGCTGACCACCGAATTTAGTCGATACTTTCGGCTCATATTTGCGTTGTGTCTGCTGTCTCGTCGGAAATCCGAAAAGCATTTGTAAAATAAACTGTTGAATGGTGGTTTTACCCGCCTCATTCATACCATAAAAAACGGTAACTCCTTCGTGTAAAGTAATGGTGATGTTTTCATGCTTACCAAAGCCATATATTTGGATTTTTTGTATCGTTAGCATGTTATTCACACCCTTTGAATTTCTTCTGCTAATAATTCTTGCGCGTTGTGCATTAAATTTTTAATGTCCTGTTCTGTTAAAGGCTCGATCAGTCTTGCACCACCAGCATGTTGGTATAATTCCTTTAAAATATCCTTCCATTCAGAAATGACCCATTGCTCCATAAGATTCATCACCGATTCAGTCGCAGCAGTATGCTCATACAATACGGATGATTGATGTAACACAAGCTTTTGTACCCAGCACATCGGTTCAATCCCATCCTCAGCTTCTCGAATTGTTTCTAGCCATGCATCAACTGTAGCATGTTCAAATAAAGATTGTGATTGTTCATCTATATTTTTTAAATGCAGTTCAACAACAGATGCCCCATACTCTTGACGATTAAACATCAATGCTTCTTCACATTTTTTTAGGAGTTCATTTGCATGAAACACATTCGTACAATCCATCTCTACCGTATTATAAACAACAGCAGATGTAGGTACAAATTCCAAATCAGTAGAGGTTTGTGACAAGGTTACGTCATAGAAACCCTTTATCCCCTGCTCTTTCCGATGTCGGCTTTGAATATTGCCTGGATAAACAATCGGTGGATTTTGATGTAAAAGTTGTCGTTTATGAATATGCCCTAAAGCCCAATAATGATAGTTTTTTTCAAGAAGTTGATCTTTTGTGAACGGTGCATAAACAGCATGTGAAGTATCACTAGCTTCACTACCGTGAAGCATACCAATATGAATCGCATGCTCGTCCTGTGCAATAGGATAACTATCAATCATTGATTTCGTTATATGACGATCACTATAGCTGAAGCCATAAATATTAACTTGCTGACCACGTATTTTTAATTGCACAACACTTGTTTCAGCTGGTAATTCATAAACGTTGCTCGGTAACGCAAAGCGGGTCCAAGCACCATTTAAGTGATCGTGATTACCATAGCTTAAAATGACCGGGATATTATGCTGAAAGAGCTTTTCCATTGCCTCTTGAAATCTTCTTTGTGCCTGCAAGCTACGATTTTCCCCATCATATATATCACCGACGATCAGTAAAAAATCAGGTTTCTCCTGAATAGCTTTTTGAATAATTTTATCAAAAGCTTCAAATGTACTTGTTCGAATCTTTTTGAAGTTTTGCTCTGGTAAACCAAATAAGCCCTTAAATGGACTATCTAAATGTAAATCCGCCATATGAAAAAAACGAATAGCTGACATCCAATCACCTCAAGTAATAAATAATCTATATCTTGTCGTCATTCTTTCATCACTCGCAATGCAGTAAATAATTCAGTACATTAGAGGATCATCACCAAAAACGTGTGGTTGATTTCCGTTCCGACTAGGCGCTTTGTAGCTGACGCTTCGCTTTCGCTACAGAAAACATTTGTTGCTGACGCTTCGCTTTCGTTACAGAGCAAAGCTCCTTCGTTCCTCTATCGCTAATCCCCAAGGAGTCACCCAGCCTCCACTCCAATCAACTTATTTCATAGTAGACGTTTTAACAAAAGTCATTCACAACTTTTGGTGATGAACCACATTAGAATCATTACTTCAATAATTTACCAATCGCTATTTATCTCATTTTTATAATGAGATATTCGTGAATCACGTCGAAACCGAATATTTGTTCTATTTTATCATACTTCACGCTAGTTGAGAAATGTATTCAAAGAATGTTCATTAATAGTATTGCCTCAAATTTTCCACAACTTTCATAATTTATCGAAATTTTCGCTAGTTTTACCGTGAAGTTTATAAATCTTCTATGTATAATAGAATATATATTAAATAAAGGGTGGGGTTTGTATGGAGAATTATCGTTTTACAGCTTTTGAAAAAACTGGGGAAACATTATTTGATGAAACATGGACATTCGAAAACGATGAGGCTGCAAAAATCAGCGGTCTACAACAAATCGAAGAAAAAGGTGTTGCCAACAAAACTCATCGCCTTGTGAACTCCTCAGGTAAATTAATTTTATTTCATGTCTAAAAATAGCTATTAAAAGGCGCGTAGAAAAGCTTACTACGCGCCTTTTTACTTCTTTTAGCGGGTGTTTGGACGCCCACTGAAAGAAGTAGTTAAATTTATTTTCCTACAAAGGCAGGTGCTCTTTTCTCTACAAACGCATGGATTCCCTCTAAATGATCAGCCGTTTTACGCATCGCTGCTTGCCCCGCTGCTTCCATTGATAAAATACTCTCTAATTGCGGTAAATTTTGAGCATGAAGAATTTTTTTAGTCGTAATCATCGATGCAATTGGAGAAGCAAGCATTTTTCCGACTAGTTGGTCAGTAATCGCAAAAACAGTCCCATCTGGTGCAACATAGTCAATTAACCCTTCATCATGCGCTTCTGATGCAGTTAATACCTTGCCTTCCCAAATCATTTGTTTAGCTTTAACAGTACCCACACGTTCCTTCATAAAGAAATGACCGCCACCATCTGGGATGAGCCCTATACCTATGAAATTCATAGCGAGCTTACTATTTTCACATGCCACAACTATGTCAGCTCCTAACGCTAGACTAAAGCCTAATCCAGCTGACGCCCCATGAACTGCTGCAATGACGATCATCGGTAGTTGATAATATGCCTTGACAATACGCGTTAAATAAACCATTGCATTATTAATATCAAGTGGCTTATTTGAATCTAGCATCGCTTTAATATCGCCACCTGCGGAAAAGACCTTTCCTTCCCCACGAATAACAAGAATTTGTATTTCTTGTTCTTGCTGTAGTGCTTCGAAGCATTCTGCTAGTTCACGCATCATCACATCGTCCATGGCGTTCATGGCATGTGGTCGATTTAATGTTAATGTTGCACGGCGATCTAATTTTTCTAATGTAATTGTTGAAAATTTCATCCTAACACCCCCAAATATGAATAGTCATTCACTATCTATTATTCGTGTTTTTTTAGAAAACTCCTTCTCTCCTACGCAAAATAGCACTTGATAGGCTATCTTTAATTTCCCTCTGAAAGAAGTCTTCCACTTCTAAATGTGGAGGGGTGACAGCACCAGTGAAAGTGGGAGATGAATTTCGGTTAGGTGTAGACTAAAGAAGTCTCTTATTTTTGTCATGACATGATATAATCAGCTTTAGATAGATGAAAGGTTGTTATGTTATATCCCCGAGATATCAAAATCCATGAATACTTTTATTAGAAAATAAGGTATGAAGTGAGGTGATTTGATATGGCCAAAGCCTATAAGTTTCGTCTATATCCAACGCAAGAACAAGAGGAACTTCTTGCGAAAACGTTCGGTTGTGTTCGATTTGTCTACAACAAAATGCTTTCGGAGCGAAAAGAAATGGTTGAGCAGTTCAAGGACGACAAGGAAGCATTAAAGAGGCAAAAACCCCCGACTCCTGCTAAATATAAAGAGGAGTTTGCATGGCTCTCTGGTCGTGCGGAATTTCCGAAGTTCAAAAATCGGAAGTCAAAGCAATCCTATACAACCAATGTGGTCAACGGAAACATTATGCTGTTGGACGGCGCTATCAAATTACCAAAACTGAAACTTGTAAAAATAGAGCAACATCGGGAAATTCCGTCCCATCATTTCATCAAGTCTTGTACGGTCTCTCGCACTAAAACGGGTCCTGTTGTGGTCAAGTAAAGGTGTCCCTTTCTCTTTCTGAGCGTACGTTCTACTGTGATTGTGGGTTTGTAGCAGACAGAGACTGGAATGCCGCCATCAACATCAAACAAGAAGGATTGCGCCTATTAGCGTTAGTATAACAAAAGAACTTTTGGAACAAGAGGGATAGCTCGGTCAGTTTTCGTTGGCTACTAAAAGCAACGATGAGTCGAGAAGCCCCCACTTCAAAAACTGTTAGGTTTTAAGTGGTGGGTAGTTCACGGACGAATATTGATTTAAAGGTGGTTAATAATTGTGACACAGAAAGACTATCGTGTATTACTTTATTATAAATATATAGCTATTGAAGACCCTGTAGCATTCGCAGAGGAACATTTAGCAGTTTGTCAAGAAATCGGGCTTCTTGGCCGTATTTTAGTTGGATATGAGGGCATTAACGGAACGGTTTCAGGTACAGTCGAGCAAACTGATGCATATATGAATCATATGAAGGCAGACCCTCGTTTTAGCGATATTATGTGGAAAATTGATGAAGCTGAAGGGCATACCTTTAAAAAGATGCATGTACGCCCTCGTCGAGAGATTGTACACCTAGGTTTAAAAGATGATATCAATCCTTTAGAAATAACAGGGGATTATTTATCACCAAAGGAATTTATGGAGCATATGCAGGAGGATAATACAGTAGTTATTGATGCGCGTAATGATTATGAATATGACCTCGGACATTTCCGTGGTGCGGTGCGTCCAGATATTGAAAACTTCCGTGATCTACCAGCTTGGATGGAGGCTCATAAAGAAGATTTTGCTGATAAGAAAATTTTAACTTACTGCACGGGTGGTATTCGCTGTGAAAAATTCTCTGGTTGGTTAAAACGTGAAGGCTATGGGGAAAGTGTAGGTCAGTTACATGGTGGAATTGCCACGTATGCTAAAGACCCTGAGGTAAAAGGTCAACTATGGGATGGACAAATGTTTGTCTTTGATCGACGTCGTAGTGTACCGATTAATCAGGTTGAGCATGTTATTGTCGGCAAGGATTTCTTCACTGGTGAACCGACAGAACGTTTTACAAACTGCGCAAATCCCGAATGCCATAAATTAATGCTTTGCGAGGAAAAGCATGAGGCCTTCTATATGCGTAGCTGTTCAGACGAATGTCGCCGCGCAAAACGCAACTTCTTCGTTGAAGAGAATGGTTGGACAAAAGAGCAGATTGAGGACCAAATAGTTAAAATCGCTGAAGTTCAAAATTCCTCTTTATAAGAAAAAAAGAGCATCATCCATTTGTGGTGATGCTCTTTCATATTTTTTGTTCATCTACCTTGTCTGTAAAGGGTAGTAATTGCACATTTACCCTAAGCAGATATTTTTAGTACCCGAGCGATTTCACACGGTACCTGATCACTTTCTCGTCTTACCCGAGCACCCCTTTAGCTAAGTAACGCCCTACCTGTCGGCCACTAAATAAACAACCACCAACAAATGTCCCTTCTAAAGCACGGTAACCATGTACACCGCCACCGCCAAAACCACTAACTTCCCCAGCTGCAAATAAACCAGGTACAGGCTGATTATTTATTCCTAACACTGCACCATTCAAATTTGTCTGTAAGCCTCCTAATGTTTTACGCGTTAAAATATTTAAACGTACCGCAATAAGGGGCCAATTTTGGGGATCTAATATTTTATGAGGCTTCGCAACGCGCACAAATTTATCACCAACATAGTTTCTTGCGCCATGAATAGCATTAACCTGTAAGTCTTTTGTAAATTTATTGTCCATTTCGCGATCCCTTGCTAAAATTTGCTCTTTAATTTTGATAAAGTCAAGAAGATCATTGCCAGCCAGCTTGTTCATCCCTGCAACTAAATCCTTTAAATCATTAGCAATCACAAAATCCTCACCATGATTTTTAAATGCCTGAATTGGACCTGGCGCTCCTGGCAAAACACGTTTCAGAACATCACGAATACTTTTATTTGTTAAATCAGGATTTTGTTCAGAGCCTGATAATGCAAATTCTTTTTCAATAATTTTTTCAGTTAAAATAAACCAGGAGTAATCATAACCTGTTTTTTGAATTGCCTCTAATGTGCTTAACGTATCAAAACCCGGAAAATTTGGTGCTCCAAATCGATTGCCTTCTGCATCAAACCATAATGAAGAAGGGCCAGGCAAAATTCGAATGCCGTGATTTGGCCAAATAGGGTCCCAATTTTTCAAGCCTTCTGTATAATGCCACATGCGGTCTCGATTAACGATACGTCCTCCCGCATGCTCAGTAATTTCTAACATTCTGCCATCTACATAAGCAGGTACACCACTGACCATATTTTTGGGTGGTGTACCTAGTCGAGCAGGCCAATTTTTTCTGATTAAATCAAAATTTGCCCCTATCCCACCGCTCGCCACAATAACCGCTCCCGCTTCATAAGAAAATTCGCCAATACCTAGCCTAGAGCTTTTTTCACCGCGAATTGCATAGCTTTCAGCCAACACTGTTCCACTAATCCCTGTAATCCTTCCATCTTGTTGAATAAACTCATCTACACGATGTCTTGGTTTAAAATCTATATATCCATCCTTTATGGCCTTTTTCACTTTTTCAGCAAAAGGCTTTACAATGCCTGGCCCAGTTCCCCAAACAACATGAAATCTAGGAACCGAATTTCCGTGGCCGCCTGCTAATGATCCACCACGTTCTGCCCAACCGATGACAGGGAAAAACTTAATACCTATAGACTTTAACCAACTATATTTTTCACCAGCTGCAAATTCAACATAAGCTTTGGCCCATTTATACGCCCACGAATCTTCATCCTCCAAGCGATCAAAGCCAGCGGTTCCTTGCCAATCTTGCCACGCAAGCTCTTTACTATCCTTAATACCAAGCCTTCTTTGCTCGGGTGAATTTACTAAAAATATACCGCCAAAGGACCAGAACGCCTGTCCTCCCATTGAATTTTCAGGTTCTTGATCTACTAAAACAATTTTTTTCTTTGCATCTGCTAACTCACAGGCAGCTACTAATCCTGCCAGTCCTGCACCGACAATTGCTACATCATACATCATTCAATACCCCCTAAAAATCAATCTTTCATTACTTACATTCTTCTCTAAAGGACCGTTTACCTTCTACACATTATAAATTTGACGAAAATGTGACAAGAAAAAACGTTCGCTTTCTTCCACTAAACAAAGAAAGTTTCTATTCACATAATCCATTTAACACCAATATATTTCCGTATAATTTTCGACCTCAAATATTTGTTAAACGCCCATGTAATCAGACTTAGCATCTATCGGCAGCGCTTTCATTGTCCTTTCCGAAAAGACGAATATTAATTAAATGAAAACAATATAACATTCGTCTTTAGTTCCTTTCTAGACTTTCAAAGTCAAGATTTTTAATCTTTTTTAGAAATATTGTTGACAAAGGTGAACAATAAGGATTATGATGTTAACAAATTTAATCACACGAAAATATAACGACGGAGACATGCTAGTCGCAAGAAAATCCAAAGAGAGCTGATGGTTGGTGTAAATCAGCGATTTCTACGATAATAGTTCCACTCCTGAATAGATAAGCCGAACATCTCCAAAGTAAGCTTATCCGTCACATGCACGTTACGCATATTGCTAAGACTGCTAGAAATCTTTCAAGCAGTGATTAAGGGTGGTACCGCGAACCAATGTTTATTCAGCCTTTCGCCCCTTACAACACAATCTTTGTGTTTGTAAGGCGCGGAAGGCTTTTTTATTGTTTTTTATTTTAGAAAGGAGATTGTTTGCATGCTGTAAAATATTTAGTTTTACAAAATTCAGACTGTTTCGTATATAAAGAACACTAAAAAATTTTTAATTAAAAGGAGCTAATTACAAATGACTACTGCAACAAAAACAATTAACGTATTTATCGCTGACCCACTAAGTGAAGATGGTATTTTCCCACTACGACAAGAACAAGATTTAGACTTAAATATCATTGTTGATACTGGTCTTGCACCAGAAGAATTAATCGCAAAAATTGCGGATGTAGATGTTTTGCTAGTACGTTCTCAAACAACGGTAACACGTGAAGTAATTGAAGCGGCTAAAAGCTTAAAACTTATCGGACGTGCTGGAGTGGGTGTAGACAACATCGATCTAACTGCTGCAACTGAACATGGCATTATCGTCGTGAATGCACCAGATGGTAACACTAACTCTGCTGCTGAGCACACTATTGCAATGATGACTTCACTTGCTCGTCACATCCCACAAGCATTCAATACACTTAAAAATGGTAAATGGGATCGTAAATCTTATGTTGGAGTTGAGCTTAAAAATAAAACGCTAGGTGTTGTAGGCTTCGGTCGTATCGGTGTTGAAGTTGCTTATCGTGCAAAAGGTCAACGCATGAACGTTATGGCATACGATCCATTCCTAACAGATGAACGCGCTAAAGAGTTAGGGGTAACAAAATCAACAGTTGAAGAAATTTGTGCAACTGCAGATTTCATTACAGTACACACACCACTTCTTCCTGAAACACGCAACCTTATTAACAAAGAAAAATTCGCTATGATGAAAGATGGTGTGCGTATCATTAACTGTGCACGTGGCGGTATTATCAATGAGGATGATTTATATGATGCAATCGTAGAAGGTAAAGTAGCGGGTGCTGCTCTAGACGTATTCATATCTGAGCCAGCAACAGATCACAAACTACTTACTTTACCACAAGTAATCGCAACACCTCACTTAGGTGCATCTACAATTGAAGCACAAGAGTCTGTAGCTGTAGACGTTTCAAACGACATCATTAAATTTTATAAAACAGGTACTGTAACTAACCCTGTAAACATGCCATCTATTCCAAAAGAATTACTAGCACAAGTCGAGCCTTTCTTTGAATTAGCTGAAAAACTAGGTTCATTCTTATCTCAACTTACAACTGAGCCTGTAAAAGAAATCAACTTATCTTATGCTGGTGAAGTAGCAAATTATGATGTTCGTCCATTAACGTCAAACGCGTTAAAAGGCTTATTAGCTAAAAACCACGGTAATCATGTGAATGACGTAAATGCTCGCTACTTATCTGAACGTATCGGCATGAAAATTAATGAGCATAAAACTACAACTGCTAAAGGCTTCACTAGCTTAATTACGATTGAAATCAAAACAGTAAACGAAACACACACAGTTGCTGGTACATTATTAAATGGTTTAGGTGCACGTATCGTTAAAGTAGAAGACTATGTTGTTGACGTTATTCCACAAGGTCACCTTCTTTACATTAAAAATACGGACAAACCAGGTGCAATAGGACGCGTAGCAACAAAGCTAGCAGAAAAAGATATCAACATCGCAACAATGCAAGTTGGTCGTGCACAAGTTGGTGGTACAGCTGTCATGATGCTAACAATCGACAATGCTGTAACAGAAGAAGATTTAACATTCGTTGCAAAGCTTGAAAATATTGATGAAGTAAAAGCGATTAACTTATAATATATTGATTTATAAGCAGGGAGTACAAATACTCTCTGCTTTTTATTTTTGAAGATTATCATCTTAACGTAGGGTTGATTTCCGTTCCGACTGGGCGCTTTGTAGCTGACGCTTCGCTTTCGCCACAGAAAACATTTGTTGCTGCCGCTACGTTATCACTACGCTTTCGCACAGAGCAAAGCTTCCTAGGGGCGTCCGATGAGCCGCTTCACTCGCGTTGCTCGCTCCAGGGTCTCGGGCCAACACGATGTTGGTCACGAAGGCGTTATCACAGGATGTGATGCTTTTAGCCTTCGTTCCTCTATTGCTGATCCCCAAGGAGTCGCCCAGCCTCCACTCCAATCAACTTATATACATAGTATACGTTTCAACAATGTCATACCTAATTTTTAATGAGAAGCTTTTTTTTTGGTAAAATGATACTTTTCTGAAAGTCACTCGTCTTTAAGAGAAAGGAGGTGCACATTTTGACAATTGAAGAGCTATTTTACTTACATAATCAAACTATTTTTAAATATTTATATTACTTAATCAATGATGAGAAATTAGCGGAGGATTTTACACAGGAGACATTTGCCCGCTATTTAAAATATCAGCAGACAATCAAAGAAGGTGCAGAGCTCGCTTGGCTTAGGAGTACTGCACGTAATCTTGCCTACGATCATTACCGCCGGAAAAAACTTATTCAATTTGTACCGTTTTTAAACGATCATGAAGAGCTTGAGCCAACTTCACCACACCAATGGCTCATCCAGCAAGAAGATGCAAAGACGTTGTATTTTGCAATTAGTAGACTTAAGCTCACCTATCGAGATGTCATTATTTTACGTAAAATCGAGGGTTTATCCATTCAGGAAACTTGTGATGTACTTGGCTGGAATGAAGGAAAGGTAAAAAACACATTAAAACGTGCACTTGTTGCATTAAAAAAGCAGCTTGGAGGTGAATTTGATGAAGAACAATGAGGAATCCTGGCAACATTTACGCGACCTAAAATTAACTAAGCAGCAGCAGGAAAAAATACTGCACAATATTACTACACCTACTACAATAGAAAAACGACCTATTAAAAAGCCTTGGAAAATACCGGCAGTATCTTTGTTGTTTATCACAGTTCTTGGTATTTTAATGTTGTCCTTTACCCAAGGGCCAGCCATCTCTCCACTGACAACAGATACAAACAAAACAATTGCTGAAGTCTATGTACACAGCAATGAAAACAAAGAAACATTTATCGCGAAAGCTTCATGCCTTTATGTACCTCAGCAATGCTATACAAATAAGCAATTTTTAACGCAGCTACAAGAAAAAATGGAACATGCATCTTCAGTTTCAGTAACAGAACCGCAGTGGGTAGCTAATGGTTACTTTACACCTCATGACGTGTTGATTATCTATTCTGATGGAACTCAAGAGAAATGGAAGGTGCTTAATAACGATACTTTCTTTAATGTCGTAACAGAACAAGCAATTCAATTCGACAATGCATCTGATTCACTGGAGTACTACTATGATGATAAACGTTCCATCAAGTTTCTTATTGGCAATATTTTTATATTGCTTACGCATTTCTCACTATGGCTTGCAAAAAAAAGAATGCCTCATATTAAACGACGTTTTGTTGCAGCTACAGTCGAACATGCCATCGCCAATGCCATCATGCTAGTTTTGTTTGCAGGTATTTTATTTGCTATCTATTTACTGATGCATTCCATACACGCTACGATTATATATGGCTTATTTACGCTCTACTCTATTATGCAAATTTATTATCGTAAAAAAGCAGGTGAGCCCCGAGGTTACCTAGTAGCAAGTGTTGTTGTTCAACTATGCATTGCATTAGCTTTTTCATTTCTATATCTTGCATATTATATATACTACTAGCTGTTCAATAAGTTATTGGACAGCTCTTTTTACACAAAAAAAGTATCCCAGAAACATTTCTGAGATGCCATCTCCGAATTAGACCAATACAAGCACTCATGTCCTACGCTGGAGATTGGCGACTTCTACGAGATGAGCTTGCACTAAAAAGCCCCGCAGGAACGTAGTAACTTTTGTCCGACAAGCAAAAAATGTACTGATCATTTGATGAATCAGTACATTTTTTACCTTATAGCTTATTGACAAGTTCTAATAATGCAGTTAAAGAATCAACCTCATATGTTGGAGTAACAACGCCATTTGGTGCATTGTTTTCACGATTGATCCAAACATTGCGCATACCAACACGAGATGAGCCTAAAATATCAGTATTTAAGTTATCTCCAACCATTACCGCATCGTCTGCTATAATACCTGCTTGCTCCATTACATACTCGAAAATAGAGGCATCTGGTTTCCCTTTACCAAAATCTCCAGAAATAATAATATGGTCAAAATATGGCGCGATTTCTGGTGTAATTTCCAGTTTTAAATTTTGTAAACTTGGTGCTCCATTTGTCAGTAATACAAGTTGATATTTTCCTTTTAGTTTATCTAACACATCAAAAGTATCTTCATATAAGAATGGAGACACTTTACGCTCTGCCACAAAGCGCTCTCCTAGTTCCGCTCCTAGCTGTGCATCATCAATGCCAAGAACTGCTAAGCCTTTTGTCCATGCTTCTGTACGATAGCCTGGTACGATATTTTTCATTTTTTGGAAAGAATCTGTTGGATCATCGAATGTGCCCCAAAGTCCTTCGAATGGGTTAATGCCAATTAACACCGTATAATCATATGTTTCATAACCCTCGTAAAGTGCACGTGCTTCTTTACGTACAGCTTCCTCTAGCTCAGCCGGATTTACATTATGTATAGTTGCTGCATATTCACACGTTTTCTCAAATGCTGTTTTGACGGACTTTTTATCCCATAATAGCGTATCATCTAAATCAAAAATAATTGTGTTAATTGACATTGTGTCAGCTCCTAGCTTCCTATTAGTATAATTATTTTAGCATATATTCAAAATATTTAGCATAGCGTTTTAGGCATTTTCGTGCTCGAGTTGGCCAGTAAAATATAGGCTCATCACCATAACGTATTGTTGATTTCCGTTGCGGCTGGGTGCTTTGTTGCTGCCGCTTCGCTTTCGCACAGAGCAGAGCTTCCTGGGGGCGTCCGATGAGCCGCTTCACTCGCGTTGCTCGCTCCAGGGTCTCGGGCCAACACGATGTTGGTCACGAAGGCGTTATCACAGGATGGGATGCTTTTAGCCTTCGTTCCTCTATTGCTGATCCCCGAGGAGTCACCTAGCCTCCACTCTAATCAACCTATATATGGCATACACTGTAACAAATTCAATCTCCATCTTCTAGTGATGAGCATCTTCTTCATTCTAAAACTATTGATTTTTCTTACGCAATCTATCCATTAAGCTTTGTATTTCTGCCTTTTTCTGCTCAGTTTCTTCTTTTAAAATTTCAATTTGATAGATGCCATCAATTTCTTCAATAAGCACGCGATCGCCAGCCTGTACTGTTTTATTCATGGCAGACTGTAAAATGATTAGCTGTTCCTCTTCCTCTGGGTACTTCAAAAAAACTGCATATCCATCTTCAATACGGTCTAAGGTGTATTTAGTCGAGCTCACTAACAAGTTCCCCTTTCGCATTACGTAATTGTGCAGCATCCCCATCATTCAGCCAAATCTGTTTCTTTGTCCATTTCAAATAATTTTGACCGTCCCGTGCATTCGAGCCACTTGTGACATAAATCGTCTTCCCTGGCTGCAATGTCACATTTGGGAAGTTAAAAACTTGATTCCCTTCAATCGATATAAGCTGCCAATCTTTTAAAGAAACTGCTTCATTACCATTATTTTTAATGCCTACAACTTCTTCTATTAAGTCCTTACTAGCAATCTCAACACTTGCACTAGTCGTTTTTGGTGCTGAGACACTTGAACTAGTTTTTTGTGGTGCTAAGGCAATTGTTCCAGACCATTCTTTTGAATTCACGTCATAGTTTACCCCATCTGTTGATACGATAACAGTCCCTGCTTCTGCAGTTGCATAAATTTTACTGCCAAGTGCTTGTAAACGCTCAACTACTTCAGCATGCGGATGACCATACTTATTGCCCTCGCCATAGCTTAAAATTGTCACCTCAGGATGTACTTTCTGAATGAACTCCGCAGAGCTACTCGTGTTAGAACCATGATGACCTGCCTTTAAGATCGTTGCTTTCACATCATTCTGCATCATCTCTTTTTCTAACGCAATTCCCGCGTCGGCTGTTAATAAAAATGATACATTGCCATAAGTAACTTTTAAGACAATGGAAGCATCATTATTATCTGTTGCATGCTCATTGGCATTTAACACCTTCACATTAATATCAGCATCAAACGCTATACTGTCGCCTGTTTTTGGAACATTATAAGGAATATTCTTTGTATCAATTAGTGTCAGCATCTCTTCAAAAGTTTGAGATGTATGTACCTTCCCTGAATCATAAAATTGTCCAATATCTATCGAGTTCAACACAGGAATTAAACCACCAATATGGTCTGCATCAGGATGGGTTGCGACCACTATATCAAGCTTGTTCACACCAAGCTCCTTCAAATACGAGACAACCTTTTGACCAGCGCCTTTAACACCCCCATCAACAAGCATAGTCTTGCCGTTTGGGGATTCAATAAAAATCGAATCTCCTTGTCCTACATCAATAAAATGTACGCGCATTTCATGTCCTGCAGTGACGGATACTTTTTCCGTATTTAATGTTTCCGTACAGCCTGCTATTAAAAAAATACAAAAGAGCACTACTATTAATCTTTTCATCTACTTACTTCCTTTCTATTTTTCTATTATACTAAAAAGAGAGCTAACCATGGGCTGCTCTCTATCGTTACCTGTCATTGTACCAGCCATAAGACTCAAAGATCCTTTGTGCTTTTATGCGAATAAAATAATAAGGTTCTTGCATTGCCTGTTGGACACTAATATTTTCATCTACTAGTGATTCAACAACAGTAAAGTATTTAAGTAATGCAGGTTTATCATTTTCTTCTATTGCCCCTGACAATAAGATAGCTTGTACATTCGCTGATGCTGCAGCCTTCGCCACCCCTAATGGTGCTTTCCCGTGTAATGTTTGACGATCCGATTGTCCTTCACCTGTCATAACAAACTCGGCACCTTCTAAATGCCTTTTTAACTGTACTGCATTCATCACAATGTCAATACCTGCATTAAAACTGCCGTTTAAAAATGCTATAAATGCGCCTCCCATTCCACCTGCAGCGCCGGCCCCTTTGTAGTCGTGCAGTCGAATGCCAATTTGCTTTTCAACAATGTCTGCAAACTGTTTTAAGCAGCTATCAAAATACGCAATTTGATGCTCTTTCACACCTTTTTGAGGTCCAAAAATAGCTGTTGCCCCACGCTCTCCAATCAATGGATTATCAACATCACATGCAATAATAAATGTTGCTTCAGCCAATCGGGGATCTAACTGACTAACATCAATTGAAGCTAAATCTAATAGTGCCGAAACCCCATCAGCAATTAAAGTGCCGTCTTCTTTTTTCAATTGCAGTCCAAGTGCCTTTAGCATGCCAATACCAGCATCATTTGTAGCACTACCGCCAATTCCGATAATAAATTTCCTAAATCCTTTATCAAGAGCAGCCTTTATTAGCTGCCCCGTTCCGTACGTTGATGCAAGCTCAGGATTTTTTTCTTTCTCCTGTAACAGCATAATACCGGATGCTTGAGCCATTTCAATTACACATGTTTCATTATCACCAAGAACGCCATACTTCGCTTCAATTACTCTCCCTAATGGGTCAAGCACATGATGTGAAATATATCGACCATTTGTTGAGGTAACAAGTGATTCTAATGTTCCTTCTCCACCGTCTGCTACTGGTAAAATGATTGTGTCAATTGCTGGATCAACAGCTAAAATCCCCGCCTGCATTGCTTTAGCCACCTTAAAGGCTGACAATGTCCCCTTATAGGAATCTGGACTAATAACGACTTTCATGTTATACCTCCTTTTACAATAATTATAAAATTCAGATCAGAAATTTCCCTGAGATTTATCGGAATAAAAGAGGCAATCTGAACACTACGTCAGATTGCCATCATTTTTTATGCCTTATATAACTCATCTAAAAACTCAATTTTTTTACCGATTGCCTCTTCAAATGTCATGATGTAAGCAGCAGGATCTTTCGGATTATGGAACTGCGTAATCTTCCCTGTTTCAGGATGTACAAATTTAGAGGATGCTCCACAGCCAATCCCTAAAATTGTCTGTACTTCTTCCATTATGACAATATTATAGATACTTTCTTCACCAGCTTTACTGTAGCCGACATTTTCTAAATTACCTAAAATGTTTTTTTGACGATATAAATAGTATGGTACATAATCATTTTCCTTCGTCCATACTTGTGCCATATGCATCATTTTTGCAACAGTATCACGGTCTGCTACCTTGTACTTATCCTTATTACGCGTCATTTCCGATGCACGTTTAAATGATAATGTGTGTACCGTTAGCGATTCTGGCTGCATTTTTGCAGATTCATCTAATGAATGCTGGAACTCTTCAATTCCTTCATTCGGTAAACCAATAATTAAATCCATATTAATGTTATTCATGCCTGATTCACGTGCTAACCAAAACTTATCAATTGTTTCCTGTACCGTATGATGACGCCCAATTGCTTTAAGTGTTTCATCTGTATATGATTGTGGATTAACACTTATTCGGTCAATGCCCCATTTTTTTAACACATCTAGTTTTTCAGGCGTAATCGTATCAGGTCTACCCGCTTCGACAGTTACTTCACGGATTGTCTCAGGGTGTGGGAAGGATTCATGCATTGTCTGATAGAGTGCATCCATTTCATGCGCCTCGATAGATGTCGGTGTACCACCACCCCAATAAATGGACGTGATTTTCATATTATTTTCCTTCAGCCATTTCCCCATTTCACGTAATTCAATATGCAGCCCATCTAAAAATGTAGCAACACGCCCTTGTTTTCGATTGCTGCCAATCGCATACGCTGGGAACGTGCAATAGGCACATTTAGTCGGGCAGAAAGGAATACCGATATAAATACTTATTTCTTTACCGATTTCATCTATATCAGGAATCGTCACTAACTGACGAGCCACTATTTCTTTTAGTAGTGCTACCTTTTCTTCTGACAGACGGAAATCACGAATAAGAATATCAGTAATTTCTTCCTCGCTCTTACCCTCCTTACGGAATTTATGATAAAGCTTAGTTGGACGCACACCCGTTAAAATTCCCCATTGCTGATGCATTCCCGTATGTTGCTCTAACACATCTAAAAATACGTGAGACAAAGCACGCTTCATACGAATATTTAGCTCACGTCCTTCAGCCTCAGTTTCATATTGAATACGGTAATCATTCATATAACGCTTACCGTCTACTTCTAGAACAGCTTTTGTAGAAATTGAGAAATCATCCCCAACATTATGTTCGAATGATACTGCCATATCTGTTCCTTCAGTCTCTACTGTCAACTTGGAATCCTCAAAAAATAAATTCGCAATATGATTTAATACGCGAATCCAATCCTCAGGATATTTTTGATCTATGTGAATAAATTTCATTTTCTTCGCTCTTTTCTCTCAAAAATTACAGCACCAATAGTTTAACAAATTTTCATCACGATAAGCAAAGCCACAATTAATAACAGAACATTCCGTCTAATGATTAAAAAATCCATTTTGACAAAATTTATCAAAATGGATTTTTATCTTTTAATTATCTATAGCCGCATTTGTTTTGAATTTTTTTTCTTTTAGTTTAAGAATTTTTCTTAATTCCACGCTTACTTTCTCCAAGCGTTCCATATCCGGTATAAAATAAGAAGTTTTACCTATATACTGATCTTCTCCTTTTATTTCTAACGTTTTCGTAGATATGTTTTTGGAATTCAAATATTGCTTTTGGAGTGCATAGATTTCATTAAGGTTTAAATCTGTTTCTACGTTTTTCCCTAAAATATCGGCAATTTTACCAATTTTAAATATGGTATTCGTCGATTTTGCTTGATTAATTGTTGCCGTCAAAAATTGTCTTTGTCTCTCTTCACGTGAGTATGAAGCATTAACAGGTCTGTATCTCATTCTTACAAATGCAAGTGCCTCTTCCCCATTTAAATGTGCCTCTCCTTTATGAAATTCTATCCTTTGTTTTCTATCGTAAATATTATCTTCCCAGAAATCCTCTTTTACATCTATTGTTACTCCACCTAAAGCATCGACAATATCTCTAAAGCCATCAAAGTTTACTGCTATAAAGTTCTCGATCGGTATATTCAGGAATTTTTCAACTGTCTCTAATTGTAACTTAATTGCCCCATAGCCTGTAATTGATCCATAATTATAAGCGGCATTGATTTTATGTATCCCTGTATATTCCCCGGCATTTTCTATTTTAACTCTTGCATCCCGAGGTACTGTAATTAAGTTTATTTCTGATGTATCCGGATCCAAAGTAATGACCATTTGAGTATCTGCTCGACCATCCTTCTCCTTACTAGAATAATTTTCAACACCTAATAATAAAATTGCGATTGGATCTTTTTCAAATGATACATCCTCTTCCCTAAGCTCTGATTTATTTCCTGCTCTATTTAAATCGACCTTTGAACTATCATAAGCATTTTTAAATTTAACAAAGGCATAAGCTCCATAACTAGTGACAGTTAATAGTAAAATTACAATTACTAGTAGGGTAATTTTTATAACTTTATTTTTAGGTTTCGCTTTTTTAGAGCTTCTTGTTTTTCTTTCCAAATTAAATCCTCTCTTCTATTCGAATTCCTGAAGTAAAGTCATTCTCTCCGTTAATAAAGACGCTGTTTGTTCTTTAGAGTTTCCTTATATGAATATATTTAGGAAAAATTGGTTCATTACCAAAAGTTATGGATGACTTTTGGTAAAACGTCTACTATGTAAATAGTTGATTGGAGTGGAGACTGGGCGACTCCTCGGGGATCAGCAATAGAGGAACGAAGGCTAAAAGCATCACATCCTGTGATAACGCCTTCGTGACCAACATCGTGTTGGCCCGAGACCCCGCAGCGCAGCGGATGTTTTCTGTGCGAAAGCGTAGTGTTAATGTAGCGGCAGCAAATGTTTTGACTGTGCGAAAGCGAAGCGTCAGCAACAAAGCGCCCAGTCGGAACGGAAATCAACCATACGTTTTGGTGATGATCCAAAAAATTCAAAAAAAATCCCTATAAAGGTATTCTACCTTTACAGAGATTTTAAAATTATTTTAAGTATTCCTCTACAAATTCAACTGGTACATATGTTTTATTACTTCCTAACAAAGCAGGGGCTACATTAAGTGAGCGTAATGCTTTGTTATAACCAAACATTTTTTCACCACGAGTAATTGTGTAAGATAAATTACCTTTAGATACAATTGCACCTTTACCTGTTGACTCCACTGTATAACCAAGCTTTTCGGCAATCAAACGCAACGGAACCATCTTTGTTCCATCAACTTCATAATAATCTGTCGCGATTATTTCTGCTATTTCTGCATCTACAGTATTTTCTGATTCGTCATCAAGAACAATTACTTTCGAAGGGGTAGTTTGAGCGGGGATACTTTTTGTTGAAGCTGTATAAAAAACAACTAAGTTCTTCTCTACTAAATCTTTAGCTGTAACTTTCTCTCCCTTCGTATTTAAAAGCTCCGTGTTTTCACCAATGTTTAATTTTAACATATTATAAGTATTTGTTAGGTTTTCAAAGAAGTAATCAACTTCAACAAATCCAGCTTCCTTAGTTTCAACAATGACAACATCGGGATCGAATTGTGGTGGATAAATTAATTTTTGTGGCTTGTTCGCAAATGTATAAGCTACTATTTTATCCCCTTCTTTAAGCTCCACTTTTTTACCTGTATTATCGAAAACAAGTGTATCTTTTGTTATCTCTAAAATGTTTGTTTGATCGGCATCATTTACTGTGAAATATGTAATTTTTCCACTAGCATTAACTTTTTCAACTGTTCCGTAAGTAGTAGTGAAAATGTGAACAGGATCAATTTGAATTTGTGGTAGTTGTTGTTCTGTCTCTGTCGGATTTTCTTTTGCTGAAGCGACCGGTATTACTACACTTCCAAATAATAATGCTGTCATTGCTGCAGGTGCAAATTTTTTCATGTTCATAAAATCTCTCCTTATTATTAGTTTCATAGTAGTAGTAGTTTTAGAATGGTAAAAGTTTCATTAAAAGCAGGAAAATTTGCGACAAAAACCATTTACAGGTAAAAATTAATTATGGTTGGCCAATAACGAATGGAACGTAGCGGCAGCAACACAGATGTTTTTGTGCGAAGTGAAGCGGTAAGATCCTTGGTCATGAAATTTCACATAGAAAAGTGCGAGAAAATTGATTTCTCGCACTTTTAAAGTTTTGACTAGTTTTGTCCTAACCTCTTTCTTAGTATCTAATACCTACTCCTTTACCATTTCCCTTAATCCTGTAATATCGATACCGTTTAATGCTTGAGTTGCAAGGCGATCGGCTTCAGAATTTTCTTTACGTGCTATAAGCTTGTACTCTGGCTGGATACTTAGCTCCTCTAGCTTTGCATCAATTTTATCTGCCCAGCTAGATAAATTCTTTTCAAGTGCCGGCCATTCTCCGCTCAATTGATTGATAACAACTTGGGAATCACCAGTGAAACAAACGGGCAAATGGTGAACATTCAATAGCTCAAGCTCGACTACCCCCAAATAAAGCGCTGCATATTCTGCCTCATTATTGGATTTAAGCTCTGACGAAAAAGAATTTTGTCGTAATCGATATGGCTTGCCATTTTGCTCATAATAAATCACACAGCCTAGCCCCGATTGATTCGTTGCACGATCAAAGCCCCCATCAAAATAGACTGTAATATTGTGTGGCTCAGTGTCAATTTCCTTTAAATATGCCTTGAGTTCCTTTAAAGACCAATTTGTATCCTGTCGATCGACACAATGCAGTGATTTTACTCTCCCAGTTCGCTCCATGTCCTCTGCAAGTAGTAATGCTTGAGCTGCTGGCATTTCTTCTGAACGTAAAACAGTTTCAGCACCCTTTTTCGCTTTATAGGTCCATTCAATGATTACATGCATAATATAACCTCCAATAGATATTGAGCCATAAATTGAAAACGTGCTCCGGCTTGCGGAAACACGTTTTTCTTCTTACTTGTTATATGTGCAACTATTAGTATTTTTATGCCTAAGAAAGCTATTTGATCAGCTTGATGATAGCATCTGTTTTGTCAGGACTCTCGTTTGTGACGCTAAAACCTGTTGCTCTGCTGCTTGGATGTTGAACATCGCCGCCGCTTAGTTGTTTTTCTTCGCTGTTATAATTCTTCATACAATGCTTGAATAGGTTTTATTAAAATGCGGTTTACTTCTTCAATGATCTTACTTAGCTTCATTTCCGCCTCAAGCATTGTAGAAATTTTTGCATTTTGCTGTGCAAGTTGTGCTGCTTTTTGCGCGTATACAAGTTCATCTTCCAAAATATCTTGGCCAGTTAACTGCTTTTGCTGTAGGTCAATTTGAACCTTACGGAAATTTTTGAATAAATTTAATGCCTCTTCATCTTCCTTAACAGCTGCCACTGCTTCTTTTAACGCTTCAAATTCAGGTGTTTTACGTAAAGTTGCCTCTAACGCATTAATTTCATTGTAAATATTAAACATAAACATAATTCTCCTTTTCAAATAAAGTAAACAATTAACCCTTGCACAATCCCAATCAATCCACCCAGAACTGCACCAAGTACTGTAATCATTTTAAACTCACGCTTTGAAATACCTAGTACAAGTTCCTCTAATTTTGATACAGGGAAAGAATCAACCTGCTCACGTACTACTTCTTGTAAATTTAAGCGTTTCAACACATCTTCTAATTTATCTTCAGCTTTGACAAAAGCTTTTTCAATTGCTTGTGGGATTACTGTTTCCTTCATCCATGAATTACCTTCTGGCCAGTAATGCGCAATAGGATAATTCAAGCGCTCTTCAACTGCTAATTGCTCTTTTACGTAAGTTTGTAATTTCGTTAATATTTGTTCAAAACGAATATCCTTTAAGAAATCCATTGCTGGGCGATCTTTTAATTTTTCCAATTCCTGCGTGAAAATTTTCGTTAGTAATGTTGATGTTCCTGGTGCCTGTAAAAGTTTCACAAGTTCACGTTGAACCTTTGCTACGAGCGACGAAGAATCACCTAAAAACATATTAATCATTCCACCAAGTGATCCTTTTGACGATAAGAAGTCATCAATCATCGCCTTAATTGTCAGTTCGCCCTCAGGTGATAAAAAATAATCCTCACCCTTTTCTAAAATATGATCAACCGCTACTGGTATCTTTGCATCAATAGTTTTTTGAATATCTGCTGATAATAGTGTACGAATTGATTTCGTTGATAGTGTATTCTTAACCGATTCAAATTGTCCCTCAACAATTGCTTCTACCTTTTGTTCAATTGTTGCTGACATATTGGAAAACCCAGCTAATGATAGCCAATCCTGAATTGTTTTATCATTAGTAAAAATCGTTTCTTCTACCTTTGCTTGTACAAACTGTTCTACCTTATTTTGAATATCCTTTGAGAAAAATTTCTTTCTAAAAGTTTCAGGTGTTAACAAATAATTCACAACCGTTAACCCAAGTTGCTTTGCTAATTCGTCACGTCGCTTTGGAATAAGACCTGGTGTAAAGGGCACTCGCCAATTTTTAATATATATAGCTTTATGCGGTCGGAAAAGCATTTTAATAGCTAGGTGATTCGTTACACCACCGATTGCAGCACCTATAATTGCCATAAATAGTAATGTCACTATAAAATTATCCATTCGTATCCTCTCATTTCAATTGTATTCACTATTGGCGTATTTTGTCGCCTGCTGCACTAATTATAGCAGAGCAATGATTTTCTACGAAAGAAATACCCTCTATTAGATTAACTATTTTTATCCATCTTTATTTCTGATTCCCGCAACGAGCACTTGCTTTCCCGCGGGAGTCGAGTAGCCCGTAGCGGGAATCAGTGAAAAACGTGCGTACGTAAGCAAAATATCAACAAAAAATCTTTTTTCGGGCTCATTACAGTTGCAAAATAACCACTATCCTTGAATAATATTAACTACATAAATAAGAAATGGGGTTTGGTTATGATTCAGCATTTTAGCTTTAAGCCTTTATTTGAAAATTCTCAGCTTCCAGGGTGGTCTATTTCGTTCTTCTATCAACGTGAACGTTACACAGCGGAGTACTTAAAAGATGGCGCTATACAATGGAATGGAACTATCCCTCCAAACGAAGAAGATGTAAAAAAAATGATTCATGAACTTATGTTGTACCATGTTTACGACTGATCAATTTCGCCTTGGCGTAATTGTAGCTGTCGCTTTGCTTTGGCTATAGAAAATTGCTGTATGAAGATACAAGTAGTATTTCCCTGTCCTAAATTGCATAAAAACACCTATTTTTTACTAATTTATACACTGCTATTATCTTAAAAATGGTTAAGTATATTGAAATTCCCTTATTTTTCTTATACATTTATGGTATTAAGAATTAAAGGTTTTTTATGCAGGGGGCTATTTCAATGAGTAAAGTCACTCTTTCTGATGACTTAAACAGTTATAATTCAAAAGCATTAATTCGTGCAAAAGTAAAAGAAGTTTTTTCCGAATTTTCCGCTAAAATTTTCGAATTAGCGAATGAGGCTAAAGCTATTGATAGTAAAAAATTTGAGGCTCTTTCTGGCTTTAAAAGTGATTTTTACAATGAATACTGCAGTCAACTAAAAGGATTTTTCAATTCATCTACTAATACTTTCGGAAAAAGGCCTGTAAAAAATATATATTTAACGTATAAGGACAAAAATTATATTTTTACACAGCAAGGTATAACAGAAAAAGCACCTGTTACAATTGCACTTTACTCAGGTGAAATACCATTTAAAGAAACGCTTCACGATGTGGAAAAAGCGTGCTTAAAATTACGTTTCAACAACAATAAATAATTAAAGCAGAAGGAGCCGTCTCATTGAATGAGATTGGTTCCTTTTTTGTTGAAAAAATATATTGAAATTAGCTTTCATTACCAAAATCAAATATGCTGTCGCTTCGCTTTCGCACAAAAAACATCTGTTGCCCCGATGTAAGCGCCCAGCCGGAACGGAAATCCCCCCTTATTTTGCTGAAGAGCGATACTATGACACCATTCATTTTATTTTTCAACATAACAAAAGAGCCACCCCATATGAATGAGATGGCTCCTTTTTGTTGCTATTAAAAATAATTCATTTAAAAAAATCCGCAAGTATTCTTGAGATTTTTGACGTGTCGTTTTATATGAGATTAAATGCTTCATTCTCTAAACAAACTATCTTCTTTGCTATATTTAAAGTTAGCATAACAAATTTTTATTTTCAATCTTTTGGTGTTTGAAATTATTTAATTTTTACGATTTACGGGTGTAAAAATCAAATCAATTATGTCTCGGCATAATTGCCGCTGTCGCTTTGCTTTCGCGCAGAAATCATTTGCCGCTGTCGCATTACTTTCGCTACAAAAAACATTTGACACTATCGTGCAGATAATCAATGCAGCCGAAATCGTCTTTGAGCTTTTGCCTACAAATAGTTTTTATGCGAAAGCGCAGTGCTAACGTAGCGGCAGCAATCAGATGTTTAAACACCCGCTGAAAGAAGTTAAAAAAATTGTTGTCAATATTTGTGTTTTGCCTATAAATATTTTATGATTAAATCATTCAACAATTTTTTAATATCATAGGAGGTGTACACTTTGTTTACCTCCCTCATTCGGGCGGGGACAAAGGAATTATTTGGACGGAGACATAATGGAAATAACCATAAGGTTGGCGGCATTTGCCCTACTAATAATAATGACAGGATTTTTCGTTGCAACCGAATTTGCAATCGTTAAAGTAAGATCTACACGTATTGATCAATTGCTTGCCGAAGGGAATAAAAAAGCAAAAAATGCAAAACGTGTAATTTCAGATTTAGATGAATACTTATCTGCATGTCAATTAGGTATTACGATCACTGCTTTAGGTCTAGGTTGGCTCGGTGAACCTACATTTAAGATTATCTTGAATCCAGTGTTTGAATTTCTAAATTTGAGTGAAAACTTTACTACTGTCCTTTCATTTATACTTGCATTCTCAATTGTAACGTTTATGCATGTAGTTATGGGGGAATTGGCGCCAAAAACACTTGCCATCCAAAAAGCAGAATTTGTAACATTAAACCTTTCTGGCCCATTAATTTTTTTCCACAACATTACGTATCCAATCATTAAGCTGTTAAACGGATCTGCACGTGGCTTAACAGGCCTTTTCGGCTTGAAAATGATGTCAGAATCAGAAGTAGCCCATACTGAAGAAGAGTTACGAATGATTTTGTCAGAGAGTTTAAAAGGTGGAGAAATTAATACTTCAGAATATGAATATGTGAACAGTATTTTTGAGTTCTCTGATCGTCTTGCAAAAGAAATCATGGTCCCACGTACTGAAATCGTCGGTATTGAAAAAGAACTAACAATTAAAGAGGTTTTCGATTTAATGGGCGTTGAGCAATATACCCGTTACCCAATTATCGATGGTGACAAAGACCATATTATCGGCTTAGTCAATATGAAGCACTTATTAACCGCTTACATTAAAGATCCTGCAAATGGTGATAAGCCAGTGATTGACTATATGCAGCCAATTATTCGCGTAATGGAAACAACGCAAATTAACGATCTGTTGCTAAAAATACAGCGAGAACGCATTCATATGGCCATTTTAATGGATGAATATGGCGGAACATCTGGTCTAGTTACGATTGAAGATATTATTGAGGAAATTGTCGGTGACATTCAAGATGAATTCGATGAAGATGAGATTCCAGAGGTACAAGAAATTGCAGAAGATCACTTTATTTTAGATGCGAAGATGCTAGTAGAAAACGTTAATGATATGCTAGGTACTGACATAGAAGATGATGATATTGATACAATCGGTGGTTGGTTCATGACAATGCGCTTTGACGCAGTCGAAGGAGACAGTATTGAAGAACAAGGCTATGAATTTATCGCAAAAGAATTAGATGGTCACCATATTTTATACTTAGAGGTTCTGAAATTACCTGAACGTGATTTATCAAATGACAACGATGAGTAACTGAAAAAAAAATCTATTATGCCTCGGCATAATTGAATTTGGACAAGCGCTGAAAGAAGATAGAAATATCAGTAATTGCTCCAGCAAATGTCTACAAGTCTCTTACCAATTATTGGTAAGAGACTTGTTTTTTAATGTTTAAATTTGAGCTTCAACACTAAAAAGGTTTATGGTTCACCAATTCCCATTGCTAACTGTAATAGATAAGCATAAACCAAAACTAATACATTTGTGATTAGACCGATCCAACCGAAAATATGTTTTTTAGACAATACCAAAGAGACTACAGCAAATATAATACCGATGATTGATAAAATGCTAAACAGGGCGATACCAAAATAAATATCAAAATCGGGCCCTCTTTTCATATAGAAAAAAATAACGCTTATTATCACGGGTACTAACGATGAAACACTTAAAATGTCTCCTACTTTTTTCTTAGCCATACAACTCTCCCCTCCTTACAGTAATAAACGACTCATCACCATCATTCGGCTTAATTTCCTTTACGACAACAAACTTAACGGGTATCAGAATATTCTTCCTTTATTATACAAAACATATTTCCAGAATCCACCAATTTAAACAAATAAGGGATTATCACCATAACGTGTAGTGTTGACCCAAACAAGCCCCCTATCTATCATAGATAAGGGGCTTAATTTGTATCAATTATGACTCGGCATAATTGCGTCCGGAATCGGCTTTGTGCTTAGGCCAGCAGATGTTTTTTGTGCGAAAGCGCAGTGTCAGCAACAGATGTTTTTTGTGCGAAAGCGCAGCGTCAGCAACAGATGTTCCTTTCCGATTCGGTGACATCCGCTGAGGCTTTAAGTTCCTTCAGCGGATGTCTTTTGTACCGAAAGCGTAGCGACAGGTACGGATGTTTGACACCCGCTGAAAAGTGGCTTAAAACTGCAATCATCTCACCACCTATAGAGGCGGGAGACTTCTACTGACGTTTCACTTACGTTACATAAAACACTTGTAACTGCCGTTTCACTTACGTTACATAAAACACTTGCTGAAAGAAGTTAAATTATTTAATTGCAATATAAATATCGACCTGAGCTTCTTGTGGGTTGGCACATCGTTCATCGTACATTTCAAAGTCACCTGTGTATGTTCGCTCTACACCTGAACTTGCAAGCCAAGCCCAGACATCCTGCCAAGCTTTTACAACAACTTCTTCAAATGGACCTTTGTCAGAAGTAAAAACTAAGTATTTAGCAGCTGGCACTGTTTTTACAACCATACCTTCAGGAATTTCGTCGGTAGCTAATACTTCCACTCCAAGTGTAATGGCATACTCTCCGTTAACATCCGTTTCATAATCAGAATACAAGCCATACGTTACTTGATTTACTGCATTAGCTATTTGTCCTACAACATTTTGCTGATAAAAATCCGACCATAATTGCGGGATCTTTGCTTGAGCGGTAATTTCATTCGCATTGCTTGTTCGCTCTGAAATTCCTACAATTTTAAATGATTCTTTATTCATCATAATTGGTTCTTGTATATCATGTTTTCTCCATCTCTTTAGGCTTGGTAAAAAAGACGTCAACATTTGGCGTGCTTCCTCTTCCGCCATACCGTCTTCCCTTAAATGCGGTACACAAATTTCGATCATTTCTTCAACTGTTAGATTTGGCTGTTTGAAATCTCCTACTTCATAACAATATGTGCAATAATACTCACTTTTGTGTCCTTCTTTTTCTGTACCAAGTAATGCCTCATCCACTAATGGCATTCCACAGCTTTGACAATAACTTTGCATGATTAAATCCACCCTTCGTCCTATTTGTTACGACTATAACAAAGGAAACCTGACAACTGTATGTCATCAATTGAAAGAAGTTAAATTTCTTTATACAACTCCACAATTTCCTGGGCTCGATTTAATACAATCTCACGAATATGAGGTGGTTCTAAAACTTTTAAGCGATTGCCAAAGCTAAGAAGAAAGCCGTATAGCCATTCATCCTCAGGTAATGAAATGTTAATAGTTGAATTCTCATTATCTACATGCACAGCGCCAAATGATTCTTCTACTAATGTCGTTATTGCACAATCGAAAGATAACATAAGGTTTACTACATTTTGAGGGTTATGCCACTCTTTATCCCATGGGAGTTCAGATAAGTTGACTTCCCTGCGCTGAAAAGTTGTCATCTCTTCTTGTATATCCTTCATTCTTGAAATTTTAAATAAGCGAAAATCTCCTCTCAACTTGCAATAGCCATAAACATACCAAACCTTTCCCTTTTGTACTAAAGTATGTGGCTCTAATAATCGTCTTGTTATATGACCATGTGTAGTAGAATACGTAAAGCTAACACAATGCTCGCGTTCAATTGCCTTCTTTAATAAAGTAATTTGTTCCTTGAAAATAGCATTTGGCCCCCAAGGACTAAGGTCAATAAACAGCTGATCAATCGATTGTTTTACTTCCTCATCCGCAACACCTGTTAATTTTTCAAGCACTGCTTCAGCATGTGAATCCTCATATGTTGTTAATGCACTTTTAATGGCAATAGAAAGTGACGTAAGCTCCTCCTTCGTCAACACCTGCTTATCAACACGATAGCCATCAATCAAACTAATCCCACCATGAACCCCCTGCTGGCTAATAACAGGAACCCCAACACAGCTCAACGTTTCAATATCTCGATAAATAGTACGAACGGACACATTAAATAAATCGGCAAGCTCCTGGGCTGTCACCTTTTTACGATTTATTAAAATCATCGTCATCGTTAATAAACGCTCTAATTTCATATTTGTACTCCTTTAAGATAAATCTTAGTTTTCCTAATGCTAATTACATCGTTTTACTTACTAATCACCTATCCCTTTTAAGTATTTTTTAAGTAGTTTTTGAGTTTTATTTAAGTCAAATGTACTATAATAACGCCTGATAAATTATTACATTCATTATACTATTTTTACAATATAAGAAAAAAACAACTTAGGTACTTATAATCGGCGCTATTACGTTTTTTCTACTATAGCTACGTTGCTTTTCGTTGTTTTTAACAAACGCTTATAAAATTATTTCACTTCTCTTAACACAACATATAAAACTTCTATCCTCTCTATATAAGGGCCTGAAAGAAAAACTTTATAGTAATAATTTGTGGAAGTTTAATTTTCTTTGCAAAAAGGTACGAGACAACATTGAGAAAAAGCTAAACGATAAATCCTGTACAAAGATATAGCATTGGGGAGACCCTACGCTAACTTATGAGAAACAGAATACGAAGCTAAATCTTGGTATCCAATTATTAATTTTATGTAGAATTATACCTTTTAGTGCCACCCTATTTTTGAGAAGCCTTTTCAAAGACAACGAACTAGAGATTAATGGTTTTAAATTTAATTGTAAAAAAGGAGATTTTGATGTGATTCGAGCCGTTTTAATAGACAATGAACCCTTAGCATTACACTATTTTCAAAATAAACTACAAGCATTTCAGCAAATACAGGTAATTCAAACATTTACAAGTGTAGAAGTATTTTTAAATGAGCTTCCAATAATAGAATTTGACGTCATTTTTTTAGAGGCAAGGCTGAATGAACTAACTGGGCTTGAATTGGCTGATATTATCAAAACTGATCGTCCATATGTTAGTGTTATTTTTATAACTTCCTATAAAGAATTTGCTTTACAAGCATATGAAATCGGAGGTCTTGACTATGTACTTAAACCAATTAGTCATGCTCGCTTAGAAAAAACTATTTCTCGTATTGAGCATGAATATTCCATTCAGCAAATGCTTAAAAAAGCTTCGAAAACTATGTTAAACGTACAATGCTTTAATCAATTTGCCGCATATAGCAACAACAGCTTAGTTGCCTTCAAAACCGAGAAAACAAAGGAGTTATTTGTATATTTCATATTACATCCAAACATTCCTATTCATCGGGATTATTTAATTGAAATTCTATGGCCGGATTTAGACTATGTACGAGCAAAATCGAATCTTCATACCGCTCTTTCTTATTTAAGAAAAACCTTAAATAATATAGGTTATACAAACTGTATTATCTTTTCAAACAAATACTATATCTTCGAGAAACCGAACATCCTTTGTGATTTATATGACTTTCATAGATATTATGAGGATTTCACGAAGTTAGATTTCCCACCGATTTCATTGATCAATCAATGTCTCTCAATTTATAGAAATGGACTACTCATTTATGATGATTATGAGTGGGCTACTGCCTATAAAGATAAGCTGACGAAATCATACATAGATTTATTAGAAAAAGGTTTTCAAGCAACATTACTAACGAATATTGATAAAGCATTAAATTTTTTAAATAGACTATTAGAGTTTGATCCATATAATGAACAAAAACTTGAGCACTATTTACACATTTTAATAAATGCAGGGTTTCATGAGCAGGCATACAAATTATTCCTAGCTTATGAACAGAAGCTAAAAGATGACCTATCGATTTCGCCAAGCCCTACATTAATTGATATTTCTAACAATTTTTTTGTTCAAAAATAAATACAGGATTCATACATTAAAAACGGCGAGCTACTACAATTTGTAGGAGCTCGTCGTTTTACTTATTTCCCTATTTTTTTATACATCACTACCCTCTGTCAGTCCGTGCTTCACAGCATAAAGAGCCGCCTGCGTACGATCCTGCACCTGTAGCTTCGTGAAAATATTAGAAATATGAGTTTTCACTGTTTTTTCTGTAACGAATAAAGAGGACGCAATCTCTCGATTACTTTTCCCTTTTGTAAGCTCTGCAAGTACATCCTGTTCACGAGGTGTTAGAGGGTTTAAAACATGAGGTGCATTTTTTGATTCTTGACGGTCCATTTCAAGAGTTGTTGTTGCTTCTGGGTGTAATGTATTTTCGCCTCGCATAATACGACGAATGGACAATACCAACTCATCAGGTTCAATATCTTTCAACTGATAGCCTGCAGCTCCTGCCTCCATTGCTGGCACTACATGATCACGGTCTGAAAAGCTTGTCAGCATTAGAATTTCTATTTGTGGAAACTTAGCTTTAATGCGCTTCGTCGCTTGAATCCCATCCATCTCAGGCATGACCAAGTCCATAAGTATAATATCTGGCTGTATACTTTCCGCTAAAGCTACTGCCTCAAGACCATTTTTCGCTTCTCCTACAACTTCAATATCTTTCTGAGTTTTTAAGAAAAATAATAATCCACGACGCACTACATGATGGTCATCTGCGATTAAAACACGTATCATACTCTTCCCTCCTAATATGGCAAGCGGATTAACAGCTCTGTTCCTTTGCCAATTTCACTAACCCAATCAGCTTTGCCACCTACTGATTTTGCACGATCCTTTATGGATTGCAAGCCTATCGAAAGTAGCTTCGTGTTATGATCGATGACGAAGCCTCGTCCCTCATCACGAATAACAAGTAAAATATCTGTAGAAGTAACCGTAATATAAAGTGCAGCCTCCAGAACACCGGCATGACGACGAACATTATTTAGTGCTTCTTGAGCTACCCGAAATAATGTTTCTTCGATACGTGATGGGAATTGCAGTACACCTGAAACCGTTACATGAAGCTTCAAGCCAAGCATTTCAGCATACACTTTTATCGCTTCAAGCAAACCATTTTCTAATCCTTTTGGACGAAGCTGCCAAATAAGAGCACGCATTTCTGTTAAGGCATCCTGTGTTAAATGCTGGATCTCCTTAAACGTTTCCTTCACATCACTATCATTTGTCATTTCAATACCAGCTCTCGCAGTTAATGTAACCGAAAAAAGTAGCTGATTCACGGAATCATGTAAGTCTCGAGCTAGACGATTGCGCTCCTTCACAAGTGCCATTTCCTGCTCCTGCTTTGTCAGTAAAATACGCTTGATGGCCGACCCCATCTGAAATGCAACCGATTCAAGTAATGCTAGCTCTTCCTCTGAGAAACGCACGGTATCCTTCGATGCAACATTTAAGACACCAAAACGCTCTTGTCCAGATTGAAGCGGCACAGTTGCATGATGTGTAATGCCTTCGTGATCGCCAACATTTGCAGCAATTGCACTTTCAATACGTTGACATTCAATAATATTAGAAGCTTTCTTTAATTCCTCATTACGATAGCGAGAAACACACCAACAGCCTCCTTTTTCTAAATAATGGCAACTTTTATACTCCAGTGCCTCTGGTAAATTGACATGGACAATAAGCTCTGAGCGCCCTTTTTCATCGATAAAAAAAATCCAGCCCGTTTCAAAATTTGTGCCATTTAAAAATTTCACAAGTGCTTCCTTTAACATCGACACAATTTCAGTTTCTTCGTTTAATAACTCTGCAATCTCTTTTAAAATACCAATATTGGAATGATCATTGTCCCTCACAAAAAACACCTCTTCTTTGGCATTACTAATTTTAATGATAACATTTCAAAGTCTGGAACGTCTGCCTTAGCCGTTCATACTTTAGACTGAAATTTTTCATAAAATATACCTTATTTTGGTTCATCACCAAAAGTTGTGGATGACTTTTGTTAAAACGTATACTATGTAAATAAGTTGATTGTAGTGGAAACTGGGTGACTTCTTAGGAATTAGAGTCACAGATGAGACCATGGAGCGAGCATATAGGGGAACGAAGCTAAAACCATCACGTCCTGTGATAACGCCTTTGTGACCACATCCTGTTGCTGCCGCTACGTTACACTACGCTTTCGCACAAAAAACATCTGTTGCCCCAAGCGGCTCATCGGACGCCCCTAGGAAGCTTTGCTCTGCACGAAAGCGAAGCGTCAGCTACAAAGCACCCAGTCGGAACGGAAATTAACCACATATTTTGGTGATTATACCTTATTTTGGGTAAGTTGATTTACATATAAAACTAGAACAACTATAATCGAACAAGTACATGGTTATACTAAGGAGAGAATTGATATGTCAAAAAAAGTGGAAAATGGCTTATTATTTATTTGGATTGTCTCTGTCGTTGCAACACTAGGTTCCTTATACTTTTCTGAAATTCGTCATTATGAACCTTGTAAAATGTGTTGGTACCAACGAATTTTCATGTATCCAATTGTCATTATGACAACCATTGCCTTTATTCAAAAAAATGCACGTATTGCAGTAACAACTGCTGTTTTTGCCATTATGGGTGGCAGTATATCACTTTACCATTATGGTATTCAAAAGCTTAGTTTTTTAGCTGATACTGCACCATCTTGTGGTCTTGTTTCATGTACTGGTCAATATATTAACTGGTTAGGTTTTATCACAATTCCATTTTTAGCGCTAACTGCATTTATTTTAATTGCAGGGGCAAGCTTTTATGTAATGAAGGCTGCGAAAACAGCAAAATAATTATGAGACCGTGTTCTACATTTGGAATACGGTCTTTCTACGGAGGAAGATTTATGTTTCACTATGAAATAAATACGAATAATTTGACAGTCGAGGATCTATTACGCACTCATTGGCGACTCGGTAAAAAGCTAGTCCATGAATTACGAATGGCGAAGGCTATCACAACAATGGACGGAGAGCCTATTCAGTGGAATGACCCACTACAGGTAGGTACAATCATAAAATTCACATTCCCTATTCCGACATCCAGCTATCAACCAACACCAGTTTGTGCAATTGATGTCGTCTATGAGGATGACCATTGTTTGATCGTTTCTAAACCAAAAGGCATGTCGACACATCCAAATGATGCACGCGATACCCACACTTGTATGAATCATGTTATGGCTCATATTAAAGAGCAAGGTGGCATTTATGCGGAGCATGTCCATCGTTTAGATAAAGGGACACAAGGTTTGTTACTTGTAGCCAAGCATCCTTTAGCAAAATCAATTTTTGACCGTATGATTGAGGAAAAAACCATTATTCGAACATACGCTGCAGAAGTGCAAGGGAATTTACGCTCTACATCTGGCACGATTTCTGAAGGAATCGGAAAAGACCGACATCACGCAACAAGACGTGTCGTTTCAAAAACAGGACAGCATGCAGTTACACATTATGAAGTTGTAGCACGTTATAAAAGCTCTTGTGTTGTCCATCTAATTCTTGAAACCGGAAGAACACATCAAATTCGCGTACATTTAGCACATATCGGTCATCCGATTATTGGAGATACAATGTATGGAGCAAGAGAAACGGCAAGTGGCGACTATGAGCTCCATGCAATTCAATTAGAATTCGAGCATCCATTTTTAAATAAGGCGATCGTTGTAAAGGATCAGCAGTAATTATCGTACTGCACTTCGAATTGTTGCACATAAGCTAACAATTCGAGGTGCAGTTTTTGTATGCTCAAATTTACAAGACATTGTATCTTTGAGAAAAGTAATATTCCTTTACTTAAAATTAGCGCATCGCCATAACGTGGTGTTAATTTTCGTCCCGGCTGCCCGCTTTCCTGGGGGCGTCCGATGAGCCGTATCGTTGTTGCTATCACTTCGCTTTCGCACAGAAAACATCCGCTTCACTGTACGGTCTCATTTGTGACGCTAATCCCCAAGAAGTCGCCCAGCCTCCACTTCAATCACTTATATACATAGTATACGTTTCAATAAATCCCATACCCAATTTTTTGTGATACTTCTTATAATTCTAAAAAAGTATAAATATAATATTTAACATTTCTTTCATCTATTTTTTACAGTAAATTTATTATACATTTCCATTATTGGTAATGACGGTGGATTTCTTTCATGATAGAATTAGATTAAATTGTCCAGTCACCTGACTTACTATGAGGAGGAATTTATTGATGAAATGGGTTAAAAGTATTGCAGCAACAACTCTAGCTGCTAGTTTACTAGCTACACCTGGTTTTGCCGCACATGCAGCGGAAGCAACACCAACAGCTAAGAAAGATGATTTCAAATTAACAATTCTACACTCAAATGACACGCATGCACACGTTGAGGATGCTCCAAAGCGTGCAACAAAAGTAAAAGAACTTCGTGCTGCAAATGCAAACTCACTTCTTTTAGATGCTGGTGATGTTTTCTCTGGTACTTTATACTTTAACGAATTTGCTGGGGAAACTGATATGAAGTTAATGAACTTAATGGGTTATGATGCCATGACTTTTGGTAACCATGAGTTCGATTTAGGATCAAGCCCAGAAGGTCATGCTGCACTTGCTAAATTCGTTAAGGGCGCAGAGTTCCCATTACTAGGATCCAACCTAGATTTTTCGAAAGATTCTTTATTCAATGGCTTACAATTTAAAACAGTCACAAAAGACTTTAAAAATGGTAAAATTTATGATGGCATCATTAAAGAAATCGATGGACAACAAGTAGGTATTTTCAGCTTAACAACAGAAGAAACACCTACGATTTCAAGCGTTGCTAACGTTCAATTTGCAAACTATATCGATTCCGCGAAAAAAGCAGTAGCAGAACTTGAAAAGCAAGGTGTTAACAAAATTATCGCATTAACACACATAGGCTACGATGACTCCTCTGATTGGGATAATGACCAATTACTAGCGAAAGCTGTAGAAGGCATTGATGTAATCGTAGGTGGTCATACACATACAAAATTAGACAAGCCTGTGAAAGCTGAAACACCATTTAAGAACCCTACAATTATCGTTCAAACAGGCCAATATAGCGAAAATTTAGGTGAATTAGATTTAACATTCGACGATAACGGTGCTGTTGTTGACTACTTCGGTCAGTTACATGCTTTAAATGATAAAGAAAAGCCTGTAGCAGCAGATCCTGAAGCTACAGCACTTTTAGCTCCATATAAAGAAAAAATTTCTAAAATATTAAATCAATCAACAGGTAATACAGCTGTGTCACCTCTAAATGGTGGTCGTAATCTTTGGGGTGTACGTGCTGGAGAAACAAACCTTGGTAACTTAATTACTGATGGTATGCTTGCTGGCGCAAAGAAAATTGACCCAGAAGTACAATTTGCATTCCAAAATGGTGGGGGTATCCGCGCAAGCATTGATGCAGGAGATATCACTGTAGGCGAAGTTATGACAGTTATGCCATTCGGTAATGCTCTTGGCATCGTAAAATTAAAAGGTGCTGAAATCTATGAAATTGCTGAACATAGTGTGAAAGAATTCCCGCAAGAATTCGGTGGCTTCTTACACTTCTCTGGTTTACAAGTAGAATTTGACGGTAAAGCACCAGCTGGTAAACGTGTAAAATCTATTAAATTAAATGGTAAAGAGCTAGATAAAGCAGCCTATTATAAAGCGGCAACAAATACATTTACTGCTAAAGGTGGCGACGGCTACGATACACTGAAGAAAGTTTATGAGGACGGCCGTGTAAGTGAACCTGGTACGATTGACTATGAAATGTTTATCGAACACTTAGATACACTGAAAAAAGTTGATTCAAAAGTAGAAGGACGTATTATCGCAACAATCCCATTTAAAGATATCGCAAAAGGCTCCGAAACAGAAGGCTTTGTTCGTGATCTTTATTACCGTGATTTAACAAAAGGTACTTCTGCAACAACATACTCACCAAACGCAAACTTAACTCGTGCACAAGCTGCATCATTTATCGCACGTGCCTTAAAGCTTGAAGCAAAAGGTCAAGCAACATTCTCTGATCTTGCGAATGTAAATCCTGCAACACAAAAAGAAATTACAGCACTTGCTGAAGCAGGAATTGTACAAGGTGTGAATGGCAAATTCAATCCTAATACAAATGTAACTCGTGCTCAACTTGCCTTAATGTTTGCTCGTGCATACAACCTACAACACGATGCAAAAACTGGTTTAAAAGCTGATTTCAGTGATATTTCTCAATATAACGCTGAAACTCAAAATGCTATTGCACTTATGAAAGACTTAAAGATTGTTAGCGGCGTAAACGGCAAATTTATGCCTGGTAACAACGCGACACGTGCGCATATGGCAAAAATGCTTTCTAACTATATTCCATTTGTAAAAGAATCTAAATAATTTTAAAATCCCGCTTCTCTAGGTAGAGAGCGGGATTTCCTGTTATCGAAAAACTATCGTGTCAAAGAAATTAAGACCAAATTAAATAAAGTATGGTCCGCGGCAAAACGAGAGGTTGATTTCCGTTCCAGCTGGGCGCTTTCCTGGGGGCGTCCGATGAGCCGCTTCACTCGCTTTGCTCGCTCCAGGGTCTCATCTGTGACGCTGATCCCCGAGGAGTCGCCCAACCTCTACTCCAATCAACCATTTCACTTTGTGTGTATCTTCTGCATATAGCTCTAATCTATAGTGAAAAACTGAAGTTTTAGCAACAATTATTTTCTGTGCAAAAGCAACGCGGCAGCACCAGATATTATAGTGTGAAAGCGCAGTGTTAACGTAGCGCCAGCGATAAATTGCTAAAACATCGCAATAGTAACAACATCTATACAATCGCGTCACTGTTTAGGACTATTTTCCTCAATTATGGTGAGTAATCATAGTGTTCACTTTTGACATGCATTTAATTTATAAAAGTCTACGCTACCATTGATTGAAGTGGAAGGCTACTCGACTCCCGCGGGAAAGCGAGACAGACGAGACCCTGCACGAAGCGGAGCGAAGGAAGCGGCTCGACGCTCGCCCGCAGGAAAGCGAGTAGCCTGGAACGGAAATCACTCGCCAGAATGTCCACAAAGATTTCCCTGATTATTTTGTTTTTCAACACTACAAAATCCCGCTTCTCAAATTAGAGAGCGGGATTTCTATTGCACTAAAAATTAAATTTAAAGTTATCCGGGTCTTGCCCAAATCGTTCATTACGATTTAACGCCGCTATTTTATCCATTTGAGCTAGTGTTAATTCAAAATCAAAAATCTGGGCGTTTTCCTCAATACGACTAGGTGTCACAGACTTAGGAATAATGAGTGTATCATTTTGTAAATGCCAACGCAGCACTACTTGAGCGGCCGTCTTCCCTATTTCACGACCAATTTCCATAATCATTGGATTATCAAGTACTCCGCCACGGCCTAATGGAGACCATGCGGTAACAGCAATTCCATGCTCACTACAAAATGCTCGTAATGCGTCTTGCTGTAAATATGGATGCACCTCTACTTGATTGACCATTGGTGCTATATTTGCTTTAGCTAATAGCTTTTGTAGATGATGCTCATGGTGATTTGAGACACCTGTTGCACGAACTAATTTTTCATCATATAAACGTTCAATTGCTCGATACGTTTCTTCAAATGTTTCTGGTACTGCCCAATGCGTTAAATATAAATCTAAATAATCCATATTTAACTTTTTCAATGAAACTTCAAAAGCTCGTAATGTTTCATCATAGCCTTGGTCATTATTCCAAACCTTTGTCGTCACAAAAATATTCTCACGTTTAACGCCTGAATGACGAATAGCTTCGCCCACCTCGACCTCGTTACCATAAAGAGAAGCCGTATCAATAGCTCGGTAGCCAAATTTAAGAGCTTTATCAATAGCCTGCAAAGTCTCATCACGCTCTGTCATTTTATAAACACCTAAGCCAAAACGAGGCATCTCCACACCGTTTGCTAATGTTTTTGTTGATTGTAAATTCAAGAATAACAACCCCTTTCTTTTCCTAGTTCCATTATACAAAAAATTGGTTTTAAGAAATATAAGGAAAATTTCAGGGGTAATATCTTATTGATCCTTCGCTTCCTCTTCATAATCATCTACTTGAATAGGATCTGGAATTCGATTGTCTTCTACAAGCTCTAGGCCATCACGCAAATGCTCCATTTGCTTTCCTAAATCCTTTAAATCTTTAAAATTTCTAGCCATTGTACCGTTTTCAATATTTGGAACCTTTTTTTCCATTATTATCACCTCTCTTATAGTTTTCCCGAAATAGTTATTTCTGAACCATTTCTGACATATTTTATTCCGCTATGTCGTTTCATTTTTATAGTAGATAGTCTATACTAAAAAGAGATGTCTTTATAAACTGAGGAGGGTTCTTCCATGAGTTTACTATTAATTATTGGTGTAACTGTTGCGTTCTTAACTGCAATTTTCACTGCTGGTTATGAAGGCGACTACAGAGCAGACAAATAATACCTCAAGAAAATCACTAAGCATGAATATATGCTTAGTGATTTTTTTGTTGTTGCTAAACTATTGTGATGAAATAAGGTGCCCTCTTAAATAAAGTTGGCTCTTCGGCAAAGTGAGGAATTGATTTCTGTTACGACCGAGTGCTTTCCTGAGGGCGTCCGATGAGCCACTTCGGTTACTTCTCTTATTTTTTGGAACAATATAATTACTTGACAATATGTACTTTATAAAATACACTTACTTACATAAAGTAAGTTGATGATTAATTATAACTTAAATTTGGAGGTAATTTACTATGCATTTTCATGAAAAACCTAACACATATGTCACAAATGTTGAAATTAAAGTGAGCGATTTACAACGTTCATTAACTTATTATCAGGAGGTCATTGGCTTTAAAGTTTTACAGCAGGAATCTCATAGAGCAACTCTAACTGCTGATGGCAAAACAGCCTTACTAACAATCGTCCAACCTGAAACAGTAGAAGAAAAAACGAGCTTAACAACTGGCCTTTATCACTTTGCAATTTTATTGCCTACTCGTCGTGATTTAGCGAATATTATTACTCATTTCCATAACAATGGCGTGTACTTCGGAGCATCTGACCATGATGTAAGTGAGGCACTTTATTTAAATGATCCTGATAATAATGGTATTGAGGTTTACGCAGATCGCCCTGAAAATGAATGGACTTGGCATTTCGACCAAGTGCATATGGTGACTGAACCTCTTAAAATCCATTCTATATTAGAGGAAGGCGATGGTAGATGGGATGGCCTACCAGCTGATACGGTTATGGGGCATATTCATTTATCAGTATCTAATTTAGCTGCCGCAGAAGAATTTTATACAAAAGGATTAGGATTTGAGATTGTCACTCGCTATGGAGCACAAGCTTTATTCATCTCAACTGGCCGCTATCACCATCATATCGGTTTAAATACTTGGCACTCTGAAAACGCACCAAAGCTTGGTAAAAATCAGGTTGGCTTACAAACATTTTCACTGCGTCTAGATAATGAAGAGCAAGCAGCTACAATGAAAGAAAATCTCCGTTCCATTGGTGCTCCTGTTATTGATATAGATGGTGGTTTCCAAACAGAGGATCCATCAGGTATCGTTGTTTTATTGAAATTTTAAGAGTGATGTGACGTACTATCCGTCGGGGTGAGGATTGTATCCGTCGCTTAACGGGTGCTTCCCTTCTTTTGCAGAATCCCTTCACCTCTATCGAAAAAACAAAAGAAGTTCTCCGCTATGAGAGAACTTCTTTTTTAATGTAAACCTGGATATCCTTGTTGCCGTAATGCCTCATAAATAACAATTGCTGCTGTATTCGATAGATTGAGTGAACGAACATGTTCACTCTGTGGAATTCGTAAGCACATATCTCGACGCTCATAAGCAAAATCCTTTGGCAGACCTGTCGTTTCTTTGCCAAACATAAAGTAAATATCTCGATCTTTATCACTAAAATCATGTGTCGTAAATGGTTCTTCGCTATAGGTTTCAATTAAATAAACGTCGCCATTTTTGGATACCTCTAAAAAATCCTCTAGCGAATCGTGATACACGACATTGACACTATGCCAATAATCTAAGCCGGCACGTTTTAGCATTTTATCGTCTGTGGAAAAGCCAAGAGGACGAATTAAATGTAGTGAAGTATTTGTGCCAGCACATGTGCGTGCAATATTTCCTGTATTTGCTGGAATTTCTGGTTGATATAAAACGATATGCAATGGCATAACGGTACACTCCCTTAACTAAAAAATTGTAAACCTTTATTAATTTCAACGAGTACTTCCTCGTCTTGTTCTTTTATTTCTGCCTTAAGTAATGCGGATTGAGCCTGCTCCCCGCCTATCTTACCTAAAGCCCATGCGGCTGTTCCTCTAATTACAGGTCGTTCATCCTTTTCAAGAAGCGCTACTAAATCTGGGACGGCAGCTTCTTCTTTGAAGTGCGCGAGTGCCAAAATAGCATTGCGTTGAATTGGCTTTTTCCCCCGCCATGAACCAGAAACATGTCCAAACTTTTCTTTAAAGTCACGATTTGAAATTGTTAAAAGTGGTACAAGTAATGGCTTTGCAAGCTCTGGATCAGGTTTAAATTCCTCATGCATCCAGTTAATCTTCCCTTTATTTTTTGGGCATACGGTCTGACATGTATCGCAGCCATACAAACGATTACCAATATGGGTACGAAACTCATCAGGTAGCATTCCCTTAGTTTGTGTTAAAAAGGCTATACAACGTTGAGAGTCTAGCTGTCCTCCCTCGATTAACGCGCCTGTTGGACAAACATCTAAACATAAGCGGCAATCCCCGCATTCATCCTCCATTGGCTTATCAGGAGCAAAAGGGATATTCGTAATAATTTCTCCTAAATATACATAGGAACCGAACTCTGGCGTAATAATCGAGCAGTTTTTCCCGCTCCAGCCTATCCCTGCACGTTCTGCAACTGCCCTATCCACAAGTGCACCCGTATCAACCATTGATTCAAAACGCACACCTTCTACTCGCTCTTCAAGCCAAGCTGATAATAATTTCAAGCGTCCGCGTATTGCTGTATGATAATCGACACCCCAGGAAGCACGACAGAAAATCCCGCGTCTTGCTCCCTTTTTGCCTACAGGGGCATCTTGCATACGCGACGGATATGCGACAGCTATCGCCACAATACTTTCTGCTCCTTCTAACAATTGTAGGGGTTCGGTACGTTTTTCTATATCGCTTTCTTCAAAGCCAGACTGATAACCAAGCTCTTGCTGACGGCGCAGTCTATTTTTCATTTCAGTAAAAGGAGCTGCTGTTGTAAAGCCTATTTTATCGACGCCAATGGACATTGCATACGCCACAAATTCTCGTTGTAGGTCATGTATGTTCATTTTATTCCCAACTCCTTACATGGTACAATAATAAAAATAGATAAAGTAGGTGATGTTTTATGGAAATTTCAATTAATCAATCTCTATTGACACAACATCCCGAGCTTAAAATCGGCATTATTCATTATACCAAAATTGTCGTTGCAGAATCGCCTCAAATGATTAAAGGTCGCATGCAATTGTATCAGGAAAATCTCTTTTTAGAAATGCAAGATAATCCTGTAACGCAACGAGAGGGTATTGCAGAATGGCGACAACTATGGAAAAAGCTTGGTGCAGATCCGAACCGCTATCGTCACTCAGCAGAAAGCTTAATGCGCCGAGTTAGTAAGCAAAATTATTTAACACCCTTTCACTCAGGTGTTGATTTAAATAATTTCTTCTCCCTCCAATATGAGATTCCGGTAGGCTTATATGATGTAGCTAAACTACAAGGACATATAAAAATCGCACTTGGCGACGAGGATACTGGCTATGAGGGCTTAAATGGTCGTTTTAATGCATTAAAAAATATCCTTTATAGCTGTGATGCTGAAGGAGCATTTGGGTCACCATTTGTCGATTCTAAACGTACGTCTGTTTCGGAGGAAACGACTGAGGCTCTACATATCTTCTACCTACGCCCATCATTATCAGAAGAAAGTGCGCAAGAGCTTCTTGCATCTGCCGGTAAGATGTTTAATCAAATTCATGGCGGCGATTTTAAAATGGACCTATTAACAAACGTAGCACCATCTACTACACTGTAAAAGGACGTGTTTTCATGATTAATCTAGCTGAAGCCGTTAAGCTAAAAAGTATTTTAGCAAAAAAAGTTCAAGAGTTCGTTGGCGAATTACATCGTAGCGCTTTTGTAACTGTTGAAAAAGGACAAGCACCCAAAACAAGTAATCGTGCAATGAAAGTAATTGAAGCTGAATTAGCTCAAGTACGTCTCGATGTTCGTACATTGGATCGTTTAGTATATGAAGCAAATATAAAAAACATAGTAGACTTTAAAGGTGACAAACTAGCATTAGTTGAAGCGATTGAGCTCGCAACACAGCTCCGTGCAGATGCTGAGCTGTGTAAACAGTTTAGTATGCACGAAAAAGAGAGTGTACGCATGGGATATGGTGAAAATACAATGCTTTATGAAATTGCTATGTATGAGCCAGATGAGTACCGCGAACGTGCTATTATATTAGAAAAAGATGCCCATAAATTATCGAATCTGATCAATGCAAAGAATTATAGTGTTGAAATTAACTTCGATGATTCTCGTTATTTCTAATATTGAGCGCCAATGCTATTATTTCTACAATAAAAAAAGCATCCTTTTAGAGCTGTACCTCCAATTGTGTTTAACAATTCGGGGTACAGCTTTGGGATGCTTTTTGTTCTACTTACTTAAATCATATTTAATTTCAAATTTCCCTATATCCCAATCAGCAAACAGAAAAGTTACATTAGTCTTAGTGTTAGGATCAGTATATGTATAAGCTACTTCCTCGTCAAAAGCAATATCACTTTCTTCGTCAAATTTATCGATATTCAATCCTAGTGCATAAGCAATTGACATAGCAGATATAATTCCTTCTGCCCATTCCCCTCCCTTTCCATCTTCATTTAATTCAGTTGCGGGAATTCCTTCTATAAAAATATTATATCCAATTATTTTTTTATCTTCATTATAATGAACGTCTATTTTATAATGACCCTTATGTTTTTTAAAATCAGTATCCAATAAAATTTGTGAAAAAATAGTTTCCTCTTTATTCAATTCACTAGTTATTGGTTCTGGAATTTCTGCTATTTCAATTCCTTCAACTGGATTCTTTTTATATATATTAGCTCTGACATTGTATTTTTTAACAAACTTTTCTACCGCAGCCTTTGATTCAGGATCAACCTCTTCAAATTTTACTGGAACGACTTTCTCTTCCTTTCCGACCTCTTCTTTTGTTTCCTGATCTTTTTTTACATCTGCCTCTTTTTTCTTCTCTGTTCCCTCTCCAGAACATCCAACTAGCATAACTGCTAGTAGTAATAATAAAGCTTTCTTCATTACCTTTATTCCCTCCGAATGTATATCAATAAAAATATACGTTACTAGATTCAATGAAATAGAATTCAGTGCAAAAAATACTTAAATTACTATATCGCATCATCCTATTACAATTATAACCAACATTTTTCGACATTTTGTGTAATAATAAGTTTTTATGGAAAGATAATATATAGAATACCAATTTTTTAAATCCCAATTACACAAAAGCAAATACAAAAGACAAGCCGAGGTTTCATCGCTTCTCAAGCCTATTAATAAGCAATAAAGACTTGTATAGCTCTAAATCAATTAAAATAAATACAGCAAAGCAAAAAAGCATCTCTTGATCTGCATTGCAATTGTTAGACACAATTGAGATGTAGTTCATTAGAGATGCTTTTTATTCTACTTAGTTAATTCAAATTTAAATTCAAATTTTCCTGCATCGACCTCAGTACAAAGATTAGTTACCTTATATGTAGAATCAGTATAAGAATGAGTGTCTCTATTTTCTTCAGCTTTAGCTAATGATTCGGTGAATTTACCCAAATCTAATCCTAGTGTTTGAGCAACTATTACAGCTGAAGTCATCCCTTCTGCCCATTCTTCTCCCTCATCATTTACTTCTTTTTCAGGGAGTCCTTGAACAGAAAGATTATATCCAATTATTTTTTTATCCTTATTGTATTTAGCAACTAATTTGTAATGGCCCTTATATTCTTTAAAATCAGCTTCCAATAGAACTTGTGAGAAATCATTAAGTTCATTCGTTACTGGTTCTGGAATCATGTCTAATCCTATAGGTTGAACCTGTTTAAATAAAGTAAGCTTTTCATTGTATTCTTTGGCAAACTTTTCAACTGTAGCTTTTGATTCAGAATCAACTTCTTCAAATTTTACTGTAACGACCTCTTCTTTTTTTACATCTGCCTCTTTTTTCTTCTCTGTTCCTTCTCCAGAACATCCAACTAGCATAACTGCTAGAAGTAATAATAAAACTTTCTTCATTACCTTTATTCCCTCCGAATGCATATCGTTAAAAATATACGTTTTTAGATTTAATGAAATAGAATTATAGTGCAAAAAGTTCCTAAAATACTATATCATCTCCTCCTATTACAATTCTGACAAAATAAGGTGTACATTTCCACCTTTATTATTCGTCATTTTTCGACATTTTCAGTAAAATAAAGGATCTTGTTACATATTGAACTAACTCTAATGAATATAAAAAAGCGTGTAACCAATAGTGGCTAAACGCTTTTGATAGTCTATTTTTTGCGAAAGCGCAGTGCTAACGTAGCGGCAGCAAAAGATGTCTTTTGTGTGAAAACGTAGCGTCAGCGCCGATGCAGGTCAGTTAGCCGTTTTCGCATGGATGCGATGATTTTAGGCTAACAACTCCTTCCCGATCCCGTGATATCCGCCGGAGGCATAACTTCTCCTAGAAGAATTTAAAATGTCTTTACGGGTTTGGAAGTCTATCATTTAGCATAGCTAAGTAAAAACTTCTTTTCTCATTGGCAAGAGTCATCACGTTTTCCAATTGCTCCAATTGTTGCTCTAGTAGATTAACATGTTTATTTAATAGTTCAATCCGTTTATGTAAAATTTCCTGGATATCCTCTATTTCTTGATCATTTTGTGTTAACAGACAGCCATCTTCAGCAAATAAAGTAATATCCTTTAGCTTCATTCCTGTTTGCTTTAATCCATAAACGAATTGGATAAAGCGAAGATCCTGATCATTATATTGCCGAATCCCGTTTTGCTTCCCATCCAAGCGATAAGGATTAGGTAAAAGACCCATTTTTTCATAATAACGAAGTGTATATGCAGAAATACCTGTTAATTTCGATATCTCACCAATTGAGTACATTAGGTTTTTGTCCCCTTTCATTCACATATAAGAATAACCTTTCCTACAGATAATGATTTTTCAAGCAATTCTTGTGCATGTGCAGCTTCCCGTAAAGGAAGTCTGTAAGAGATCAAGGGATTGATCTTCCCTTCCTCTAACAATGAAAGAAGGAACCGAACATCTTCCTTAAACCAATCTAATCTTTCTTTTTTTAATGATGTTATAGAGTAAAGATAGACCGGATTACCTTTCTCTGTAGTTCGATTTTCAGCCAGACTTTCCCATTCTTTGGCCCATTCTTCTGAATCTCCTTGCTGAAGAATCGAGGTATAGCCGTAACCTATGAAGCGGCCATTGTTGCTTAAGGTGTTCATCGAACGCTCGAAATTCTGGCCTCCTATTGGATCAAATACAACGTCCATACCTTCAGGAGCCTGGATACGAAGAGTATCTACAAAATCTTCGTTTCGATAGTCAATCGGCACGGCGCCGAATTTGGATACAATTGAATGTTTAGCCAATGAAGCAGTGCCATACATGTCTAATTTTGCTAACTCCCCAAGCTCAAGCAAAGCAGTACCAACCCCGCCGCTCGCCCCGTGAATAAGGATACGTTCTCCCTCAGCTACCTTTGCAATCCGGTGAAGCATTTGATAGGCTGTTACATAATTTAAGATCACAGCAACGGCCGTTACGGAATCAATGTGAGCAGGAATCCCGACAACCTCATCATCCATCGCGTACACATAAGATGCATAGCCACCCGTTCCGTTAAAAAAGACAGCTACCTTATCCCCTATCAAATATTTTTGCACGCCTTCTCCCAACTCGTCAACAATCCCAATAGCGTCGTATCCGGGAGTAAAGGGAGGTATAGGAGATAGCGGATATTTACCCTCTCTTCTCATAATATCCGCAAGTGCAACTCCTGCAGCTTGGACCTTAACGCGAATTTCCCCTCTTTCGGGTTTTCGTAAGGGCTCCTCTATCACATCAATAACCTGAGGTCCCCCGTATCTAGTTACAATTACTCGTGTATTCAAATCAAACATCTCCCCTCAATAAAGATGTTTGTATTATATTTGTTAGAGTAAACTCTAAGTCAAGGAATCTATTTAGCATCCGCCAAAGTTTAAAGTTTTATTGCATAGACGATTTCCCTGAAACTGTATACAATAGATTTATGGAGTCGATGAGACTTCATAGCGAATTGGATGTGCTGTTTTCAAAACTAGCTTTTTGGAGCTAACTTAAACAAAACCAATGACAAGTTACCTGTTACTGTATGACCAATGACTAATAACCAACTATCAGCAATGGCCATACTCAAACAACTTGACAATTAATTTGAAAACGCCATCCAATAGCTCTCTTACATCTTGTGTAGGAGAGCTTTTTCTGTTCATATAATTACCTCATCTTGCTTTAACGAATAAAGAAGCAACGTAGAAGATTCCCCCAAAATTAACATAATTAAAAACCCAACATATTTTAATCCATTACGTCGCAATTCCCATCCCCTTCCATTAACTTTCTCTTTTTCCACCTCATGTGCAGAAGTTTTTTCATGTCTAATTCTCCCCTAACATGTAAAGAATAACTATATTCAAAAGAAAGGGGTTATACAATGACGAAACAACACGATTCCACAAACGAGCATGACATGACCTTGACAAATCGACAGGGGCATCCTATTACGAACAATCAAAATATACGAACTGTCAGTAATCGAGGACCTGCAACTCTTGAAAACTATGATTTTATAGAAAAAATAAGTCACTTTGACCGCGAAAGAATTCCTGAGCGTGTTGTTCATGCACGAGGTGCAGGGGCACATGGCTATTTTGAGACATACGGTGTTGTTGGGGATGATCCTATTGCTAAGTATACAAGGGCTAAAGTATTTCAGGATAAAGGGAAGCAGACGCCTGTTTTTGTGCGCTTCTCAACCGTTATTCATGGCGGTCATTCACCAGAAACATTACGTGATCCACGAGGCTTTGCTGTTAAATTCTATACTGAGGATGGTAACTGGGATTTAGTCGGCAATAATTTAAAAATCTTCTTTATCCGCGATGCTATGAAATTCCCTGATATGATTCACGCCTTTAAGCCTGATCCGATTACAAATATTCAGGACGTTGAACGCTTTTTTGATTTCTGTGCAAGTTCTCCAGAAACCTTCCATATGGTGACATTTGTTTATTCACCTTGGGGTATTCCCGCTAATTATCGAATGATGCAAGGCTCTGGCGTCAATACGTATAAATGGGTCAATAGTGAAGGCAAAGCGGTCCTTGTAAAATATCATTGGGAACCTTTACAAGGCATTAAAAACTTAACACAAAAAGAAGCAGAAGAAATCCAAAAGAAAAATTTCAATCATGCCACACAAGATTTATATGATGCAATTAAAAATGGTAATTATCCTGAATGGGAGCTTAACGTCCAAATTATGGAGGATGGTCCACATCCAGAGCTTGATTTTGATCCATTAGATGATACGAAGCTTTGGCCTAATGATCAATTCCCATGGTATCCAATTGGTAAGATGGTGTTAAATAAAAATCCAGAAGATTATTTTGCTGAGGTTGAACAGGCTACTTTCGGTACAGGAGTGCTTGTGGACGGATTGGATTTCTCGGACGATAAAATGCTACAAGGTCGTACCTTCTCTTATTCTGATACACAGCGTCACCGTGTAGGTGCAAACTATTTACAACTCCCTATCAATGCACCTAAAAAACGAGTAGCAACCAATCAAAACGGTGGTCAAATGATGTATCAGCGAGATTTAGCTCCGGGGCAAAACTCTCATATTAACTATGAGCCTTCGATGTTAAATGGTTTAAAAGAAGCTTCTCAAGCGGCTAAAGAATATACACCTCTTGTGGAAGGTAATCTCGTTCGAGAATCCATTGATCGGCAAAGCAATACGAAGCAAGCCGGCGAAACATATCGCAATTTTGAACAATGGGAGCGAGATGAGCTGCTTGAAAACTTAATTCGTGATTTAGCAGTCTGTCATATAGCCATTCAAGAAGCGATGATTGCATTAGCACAAGAAGCAGATGAAGAATACGGTCGCTTGTTAAAAGAAGGTTTACAAAAAGCTCGAAATGATTCATCTTCATCAAAGCCACTTGGCAATATTGCTGGTGATGAAGCACCTCAAAAGGCTATAGATAAAGGTCATGGCGCAGAACCTTATTAATAACCTAAACGTTCCTACAAAATAAAGCGCTCAGCACAATATAAAGTACTGAGCGCTTCTTTTAATGCACACCAGGCAAAATCTTTAGTATCTTTTCCTGTCCATCTAAAATAGCATCTACGCCTAATGGAATTGCAATATTCGTTGAATCATGGCCAATTTTAAAGCCCGCAACAACTGGAACGCCTAAATCCGCAAAATAATCCTTCATTAAAGCAAATAATGCCGCTTCATCCGCTTCTGTTTGCGTAAAGGAACCGATAACAACTCCGGCTAGCTGCTCAAGCTTTCTCGCCTGCTTTAATTGCTGCAACATCGCATCGATTTTTGGGATAGATTCCCCAAGCTCCTCAATCAATAAAATGCGACCTTCTGTGCAAACTTCAAATTTTGTACCTAATGTGTTAACAAGGCGACGTAAATTTCCTCCAATAATCTCACCACGAGCTACACCAGGTGCAATCGTCGTTAATGGGGAAATATCCTCCGTATATTGTACTTCCATCGGTGAAAATAGCTGTAAAAACATCTTCTTTGATAAATCATCTATTCTTCTAACAGACATAAGTAGCGGCCCATGAAACGTCACTAAATTAGCATATTCGTTAATCGCGCAATGTAAATATGTAAGATCAGAAAAGCCCCAGAAGATTTTTGGATTTTCCTCAAGTAGTCCGTAGTCAATCTTCTCCGCAATTCGTGCAGAGCCATAGCCCCCTTTAACGCAAAAAATTGCCTTCACCTCAGGATTTCTCACCATTTCATGAAAATCAGCCAGACGCTCTTCATCACTACCTGCTAGGTAATCGTGCTTTGCCTGAATGGTATCCCCAATTATATAGTTTAGCCCTAATTCTTCAAGAAAGGCTATAGCATCTCCTAGCTTTTCGGGCTGTGCTTGACTGGATAAAGCCACAAGACCAACTGTATCTCCCTTTTGTAAATGTGCTACGGTGCTTTTCACCCTAATCCCTCCTATTTTCTAATTCAAGCATATAGATAATATTGTAGCATTGATTAATGGCGAAGCTAGTGTTGATAAAATTTAAATTTCCGGATGAATGTATGTCGTTCTAGTCCTACATTCCGTCACTCTGACTCTATTTTCCGTCGCTCAGATTCTTCTTTCCGTCACTTCGACTCTTCCTTCCGTTGCTCTGGCTCTACTTTCCGTCGCTTCGACCCTTCCTTCCGTCGCTCTGGCTCTTCTTTCCGTCGCTTCGACCCTTCCTTCCGTCGCTCTGGCTCTACTTTCCGTCGCTTGGATTTCTTTCCGTCACTTCGACTCTTCCTTCCGTAGCTCGGATTACTTTCCGTCACTTCGACTCTTCTTTCCGTCACTTCGACTCTTCTTTCCGTCGCTTTGGCTCTACTTTCCGTCGCTTGGATTTCTTTCCGTCACTTCGCCTCTACTTTCCGTCGCTCGGATTCTTCTTTCCGTCGCTCTGATTTCTTTCCGTCACTTCGACTCTTCTTTCCGTCGCTTTGACTCTTCCTTCCGTCGCTTTGACTCTTCCTTCCGTCGCTCGGATTACTTTCCGTCACTTCGACTCTTCTTTCCGTCGCTCTGGCTCTTCTTTCCGTCGCTCTGGCTCTTCTTTCCGTCGCTCGGATTTCTTTCCGTCACTTCGACTCTTCCTTCCGTCGCTCTGGCTCTTCTTTCCGTCACTCCGACTCTTCTTTCCGTCGCTCGGATTACTTTCCGTCACTTCGACCCTTCTGTCCGTCGCTCTGATCGCCAAAATAAAAAAGCGTAGACTTCAAATAATATAAAGTCTACGCTTATTTCTTATTTTGTTCCGCCGTAAATAATTGTTACATTTGGATGATTTAATAATTGGCTTGCTGGGAAATCTTCAGTGATGATACCACTTTTTAATTTTTCCATAGCCTCTAGTTTTTTTTCACCAAATGCAATTAACACGATTTCCTTGGCTTTCATAATAGATTGAATGCCCATTGTAATTGCATGAGTCGGTACATCTTTAGAGTTATCAAAATAAATTGCATTTTCTTTACGTGTAGATTCAGTTAGCTCCACAATATTAGTCATTGAAGCAAAAGATGTGCCCGGTTCGTTAAAAGCAATATGTCCGTTAATGCCAATGCCTAGAAGCTGCAGATCAATTCCTCCCGCTTCCTTAATGCGAGCTTCATAAGCCGCACACTCAGCATCTAAGTTTTCTGCCTTACCATTTGGTAAATGTATATTTTCTTCCTTAATATCTACATGATTGAATAAGTTCTCATGCATAAATGTCCAATAACTTGCCGGACTTGTTTGATCGAGACCTATATATTCATCTAGGTTAAAGGTAATCACATCGCTAAAAGATATATTGCCAGCTTGTTGGCGTTTCACTAATTCCTTATACATTCCTAAGGGAGAACCACCAGTCGCTAATCCTAAAATACTTGTTGGTTTTATTTGTAATTGTTTAGTGAAAATATCCGCTGCTACTTTGCTCATTTCATCGTATGAATTTACTTCTAACCATTTCATTTCGCTTGTCATTCGTATACCTACCTTACAATCATTATTATTAACTAAAATAATAGGAAATATCTTTCTTTATTATAGTTAATACTTTCATTTTACAAGTTATTTACCTTCTTTTCTATTATTTTCTTTATATTATTCACGTGTATTCTCAAACCATTTCGGTTATGTTATTTAGTAAGGAAATGAGGCGATTTTATGAATTCACAAATAAAGCAATATTTAAGGCTTATTCAATTTCAAGGATCTTTAGAGCCATCTATTAAGTTACTTGGTCAGCTTCAAACCAAACATCTACATACCATTCCTTATGAGAACCTAGATGTTGCCTTAAAACATGACATCTCCTTCGCTATTCCTGACCTTTTTCAAAAAATGATTATTCAACTTCGCGGAGGCAATTGTTTTGAACTAAATATTTTATTTAGTTGGCTACTTCGCGAACTTGGCTTTTCTGTAACCAACCGCTATGCACAATTTTGGCGCAACAATGAAGCAGATACTCCTGTTGAGGATGTACCTATGCATCAGCTATTGCTGGTCAATTTCAATGGCCAATCATATATTTCAGATGTTGGTGTAGGTGCACTAGCTCCTTGTAAACCAGTTCCACTAATAGCTGGACATCAACACCGTGAAGGTAATGAACTTTATAAAATTGAACGAGATGAAGCGAACGGCTGGATGCTGTACGAACTAACAAAAAATAATTGGCGTTTACTTTATAGTTTTTTTGATGACGCTAACGATGCAAAGTTTGCACCAAGACTTTCTAAACAAAAAAATAAAATCGCGATGATTCGTACTCCTCGTGGCCGACATACAATGCTTAATAACGAATTTCGAATTTACGAGAGATACTCCCTAACAACTTATACAACTCATAACGAAAAGGAATGGCGACAAGCACTTCATCGCTTTTTTCATATTTCATTAGATTAGATACTACAAAAAGCAAGCCTCCCCATTTAAAAGGAGGCTTGCTTTTCCTGTGCTATCGACTTAATCACAAAAAAGCCTCCGCAATCGTTTGGCAGAGACTTATTAAATAGCTTATTTGTTTTGAATTAAGCCGAAGCCAAGCCCAGTTGGATCTACCATATAGGCAAGATAAAACTCAGCAAATTCCATTTTGTCACGAACAATGATGGCACCATTATGTTTAGCTTTAGCCATAGCCTCATCGATAGAATCCACTTCGATTTGAATACGTGTTCCAAAAGGATAATCATGTGGCCCCTTAGCAATACCGCCGTTAATCCCTAATTTTTTATCATCCCCGGTTGTTACAGCCCAATATTCCCAATTAGGTGCGGCTACATCCCAACCAAAAACCTTGGCATAAAACTCAGCTGCTTTTTCAGGCTCCTGGCTATTTAATTCAAACCCTATAACTCTCCCCATCTAATTCCCCTCCTAATTTTTAAATCATAATTTATAATTCCATAACCAAATGGATATTCTCTCCATTTATTCAACACCATAATGTAGAGTTGAATTCCTTTCCAACTAGGTGCTTTCCTGGAGATGTCTAATTAGCCTTGGTATTAGCAATTGTGACAACATAATGACGTAGGTATTTAACTATTCATTAATCAGGAAAATATTGTATAATTAAATTAGAACGAACGTTCAAATGTTATGAAGGAGTAAATCATTGAATAAAAGACGTTATGATAGCGAGAAAGCAAAAGTTGAAATTATGGAACATGCGGTTAGTTTGTTTTCTCAAAAAGGCTATAATCAAACATCAGTTGGCGATATTTCCACCGCTTCAGGCTACAGCAAAGGACACATTTATTACCATTTTGAAAACAAAGAAAAGCTCTTTGTTCTTTTAGCGCACCAAACAATGCAAGATTGGAACAACAAATGGCTGCAAAAAGAATGTAACTACTCTACGGCAACAGAAAAATTATATGGCATGGCCATGCATGTTCTCTATCATTACCAAACACCTTTATTAAGATCAGGGCAAGAGCTAGCTTCCAATCCAAAATCGAGCCCTGAATCAGTACAACAATTATACAATTTAGCGGTTGTACCGATGGGTGCTTATCGTGCGATTTTGCAAGAAGGAATTGATAAGGGGGAATTTGTTCATGGAAATATTGATGAGTGGACAGTTCTGCTAGGTACATGGCTAGGGGGATTATGTCAGCTTACAAATACTCAGGAGCTGAAAACACTTGAGCCACTCTTTAACAAGGCAATAACCATTTTTATCAATTATGCCTCGGCATAATGGCTTCTAGAGGAATTAAATTATTACAACGGGTGAAGTTAAAGAAGATAAAAAAAGGTGGGATATAAATGAAAATTGCATGTATAGGCGACAGCTTAACAGAAGGTAGACCGGGGGTTTCATTTTTTAAACTACTAATAACAAAACATCAACATATCGAATTTGATAATCTCGGTAAACCAGGTGAAACAGTAAAAAGCTTACACAGTCGTTTAGAGAAATCGAAGCTAGCTACTTATTATGACCTTAGCTTTCTTTGGATTGGTGTCAACGATGTCTATGGAAAACTTTTGAAAGTGCAGGCACAACCAGTGACAAAAGACCATCAAGAATTTAAAGATTACTATGTAAATTGTTTAGAAATCATTTTAGCATCCTCTAAACATGTCGTTTTAGTAACACCAGCTTTAATAGGAGAGACAATTAAAAACGCTCCTAATAAAGAATTAAAAGAGCTCTCCTCTATTATTCAATCCATTTCTTCAAAATATGCAAATGTAAGCTTTCTAAATATTCAAGAGGTGTTTGAGCATCACTTAGAACAAGTTACTAGTTCTGATTATATGAACACCAATGTTATGCGAGTAATGAAAGATGTACTGTTTTATAAAAATCCTTTGCGAATTGACCGATTATCTAAAAAGAGAGGGCTACATTTAACGTTAGATGGCGTTCATTTAAATAGTAACGGAGCAGAACTTGTCTTGAAAGAATACACAGCTGTCATTGAACAGTTTCACTTACAAGAAGCTATTGAACAATAGGAAGTCATGTGAGAGGTGATGAATATGAGAAAGGTTGCGATTGTTACTGGCGGTGTATCAGGTATAGGGAAGGCTATCTGCAAAGAGTTAGTAGGTCGTCATGTATTTGTCATTATTGCAGATATTAACGAACATGATGGACATTTTCTAGAGGCAGAACTAAATAAAGATGCTTCAAATGCTAGATTTGTTGAATTAAATGTAACCGATTATAAAAGTGTTGAACATGCCATTACAAATGTCTATGAGGAATTTCAAAGATTAGATTATTTATTCAATAATGCTGGTATAGCTATGTATGGTGAAATGTATGATATGTCGATGGACGAATGGAAAAACATTGTGGATCTTAACTTATGGGGCGTTATATATGGTACTCAAGTTGGCTATCAAATCATGAAGAAACAAGGTTTTGGACATATCATCAATACCTCATCAGCAGCAGGGTTGGGGCCAGCGCCTATATCTGCCGCATATTCAACTACGAAGCATGCTGTTGTGGGCTTAACGACATCACTTCACTATGAGGCTGAGGAATTTGGCATCAAGGTAAGTACGCTATGTCCGACTTTTGTTGATACACCTATTTTCGATAAAGCAACGGCTATTAATATTGATAAGTCAGTGATGTCCAAACAATTGAAAAAGCAAAAAATGATGTCTCCACAGCAACTAGCAAAAATCACTATTGCAGGCGTACACAAAAATAAGCCTATTATCTGTCCTATGCCTATGCGTAAAACAATGGATGTACTCTTTACGATCTTCCCTTCGTTGCACAGAGCTTTAATGAGAATGGTCTGTAAAGTAAGTCGAAAAGCTCGATTAACATAAACTTTTAACGTAAAAGCTTTCTTCCAGAGGTAAAAAACCGCTATGCTTTTCCGCCGCCCAGGCACGAACCGCATCATGGCCCAAAATAGGATGTTGGACACGAAGGCATATATCTCCTTCGCTACATTTTCATTTACACTCTTTAAAAACAATTTGTAGGCGTCTCGCGGCTTTTTACCTTTATATTTAAGATAACTTAAACACTGAACGGAATAACCCTTTTCAGAGATAAATAGCTAGTTATTTATACTTTTCTTTATCATTTTTATAAATACCTAAAAGTAATATAATTAACCCTATAACAAAAATTATAGGAGCTAAAAACATCATAATCGAGGTTGCCCAACTATTTTTAACTATTATTCCATACATTACGCCAATTACAAAAGATAAGAACGGTGCAAACGCTATCATTGTAATGATACCCCAAACGATGTAATTCCCTTTCTCTGACCTTCCTTCGGTTAATTGGAATCCCGCTATTAGACCAACTAATACTATCAATAAAGCAATGACAAACGCCATTTGAAATCACCTCCCCCTTTCCTTCTATAATATGCTTCATTAGTTTAGTGGTTTGGTAACATAACACTAGGCTTATTAAAAATATCTATAAATAACGCCCAGATGGAACGGAAAATCAGCTTAACATTATGGTGATAAGCCTGTTTAACTTCTTTTAGCGGATGTCAAAAAACCACAACCATCAATAAATGCGGTTGTGGTTTTTATGATTCGATCTAAATGGCATCTTGCAAAATGACACCGTCGCTCATTTTAATAATACGATCCGTATAAGCAAGCATTTCTTCATCATGTGTCACCATTAAAGTAGTAATGTTTAACGTTTTAGTCAAATCTCTAATTAGTAACATAACCTCCTTTGATCTTTGTGAATCTAAGCTTGCTGTTGGTTCATCTGCGAAAAGAACTTTCGGTTTATGAATGATTGCTCGGGCAATGGCAACACGTTGCTTCTCGCCACCTGACAAGGACGAAGGATAAGCCATTTTTCGATGGTCCATCCCTACTAATTTTAGTATTCGATTAACTTCATTTTTTTGTTCCTGCTTCTTTAATTTTGATTCAGAAACATCTAGCATTAGCAGTAGCTGCTCCTCAACTGTAAGAAAAGGTACAAGGTGTGCAAACTGAAAGACAAACCCAAATTCACTTGCTCGTACTTTTCGAACCTCTTCAGATTTCATGGTGGACATATTTTTCGCTTCAAATATAACGTACCCATCTGTTGCAGGCTGAAGTCCAGCAGCTATTGTCAGAAGTGTACTCTTACCTGATCCAGATGCACCGACCAATGCTGTTATTTCCCCTTCATTTAGAGAAAGATCTATCCCTTTAAGTATTTCTTCCTCTACCTCGCCATTCCTAAACGTTTTTCTAACTTCATCGATTTTAAATAAAGTCATATTAAGCATCTCCTTGCTGTATCGCTTGTAATGGTTGAATTTTTTTAATTTGGATGCCTGAAATTGTAGCACCAATAAATCCAATAATTAGGAATACGATCGATAATTGCGTTGTCGTCGCAATTGTTAACGTGAAAGGCATTCCTTTTGGCGCTATCAGATTAAATGCTTGGCTAAAGGCTACCGACAAAATAAGTGAAATAACTGTAATGATAGCCATCTGTGTCCATATCATTTTGAATAGTTTGCTCGTTTTCACACCAATGGCCTTCAAAATTCCGTATAAACCAATTTTTTGAACGTTCATCATATAGAAGAAGATAGCAAACAGCATCCCACTAATGACTACTAAAAACCAGACAATCATATTTAAAGACATTTGTTCTGCGCTATAGCTTGGGATTGTATTAAGAAACTCTTTATTCGAAAATGATTGTAATCCAGCAAATTGTTTTGAAGAATCACCATTTGGTACAAAAATCAATTGCATTTCATCAGCACGATAAATTTCTTTATAATCCTCTTTATTAATATAGGCAACCGGTGCATGACTATATTTCTTTTGCTCTACAAATCCTTTTACTACAAACTTGTCACTAAACTGATTATTCGTTAATGTATCGCCTACTTTTATTCCTTTATCTTTCAATGAGCTGTCTAATATCACTTCTTCGTGTTGCACATTTTCAAATAACTCTGAATCAGTGGATGCAACAAAGGCAACGCTTTGCTGCTTATTGTCCTGATCATTTAAAAAGCCCATTTGTAGTGAAAAAGCTACTGCATCCTTTTCATTGCTCAATATTTCATTTTGTGTACCGCTATCTATTTTTGACAGATTATAAGTTTGATCTGCATCCGTATTCATATAAAATTGTCCTTGTGGTAAATCTTTAATTAAAGCGGCATTATCCTGTGATAATCCATTCGCCAAACCAGAAATAATAAAAGTTAAAAAACTAACTAGAAAAACAATTGAACCTAATATTAAAAATCTTACTTTATTCTTCTTAATTTCTTTCCACGCAAGATTCATAGTGAACTCCTCCATTCCTTTTTACATCCTTAGCATAAAAACCTTAAATGAACGGAAGATGAACTAATCATTAAAATTACAATATTTTCAGTAAAAAAAGCTCATAAACCTTTTCTTTTTTAGGTTTACGAGCTGATTGTAAAATTATTGGCCATCTAAACGAATGACAGCTTTTTTATAATATTTTGGCGTTTCCTCTATTTTTGATTCGTACAAAATCACTTCTTCAACTAGAAATTTTGGAAGCTGAAAATTTTCTTCTAGCAATGCGCCGAACGGAATCTCCCCGCACGCTTCATCCCATTTTCTTGCAACAGTTATATGGGGTGTAAAGGGCTTCTTATCTAATTCAAAACCAGCCTTCATACAATCACGGTATACTATTTCTTTCACCAAATTTAATTGCTGCGATTCGAGCAGATTAACCCATAAAATTCTTGGATATTCTTTTCTCCCAAAAGTATTGAACCCTTGAATTTTTAATTCGAATGGTAGAACATTCCGAAGATTTTTCCTCGTTTCATCCATTACAGCCTGTAATTGCTCTTCATCCGCATGACCTAAAAAAGCCAATGTGATGTGATAATCTTCCTGGTGTACCCATCGTTTAAAATGAAAATCTGTTTTCATTTCTTCACATCTCACTTTAAGAGCTGCTTTAATATCTGAAGGAAGTGGGACGGCAATAAAAAAATGTCTGTTCATAATTATAACCTCTCTATTCATCATAAATACTACTTATCAGGCATTATGTCATTTCCTACTTTAATTTAACCATTACTACTCACGCTAAAGCAGAAATAACCCCCTTTTCTTTTTAGCGAGTGGGCCATAATGTAAAGTGAGGTGGTCTAAGTGGAACAACAAGATTATTACACTTTGTAAAGCACACAATATTTCTCCTCGAAAACCTAGATTTATTAAAGTTGAAGATGTGGTTACTATTAATGTTAAAAATCATATGAAAGAAGGAGTAGATTTGCAATGTTTTAAAATTCTTAATCTTATTGCTACCTTTTATTAATAATCCTAACTGGAGCGGCAACAAATAAAGTTGAACACAACACACTCGCCATCACTTTTTGCTTTTCATGTCATCACCCCTTGTATTATTGATTTTTACTTCTATTAATTTTAAAATTCTGCAAATTCATTTCTGTACTGTGTATAGCAATCTATGGTTCGTATAAAAAAATCCTCTCAAAAATACCCTTTGAGAGGATCTTAATTGCTTTCTACAAATAAAAAAAGAACCCTTGTAATCAAGGATTCTCTACTAAATATGATACCGGTGGTCGGGGTCGAACCGACACTCCAAAGGAACACGATTTTGAGTCGTGCGCGTCTGCCAATTCCGCCACACCGGCATAATGGAGATAAAAAAAATCGGATAAACCGATTGATTAATAAAATATGGAGGCGGCAACCGGATTTGAACCGGTGATAAAGGTGTTGCAGACCTGTGCCTTACCACTTGGCTATGCCGCCATAATAATTGGAGCGGAAGACGAGGTTCGAACTCGCGACCCCCACCTTGGCAAGGTGGTGTTCTACCACTGAACTACTTCCGCAAAAAAATGGCTGGGGTACCTGGATTCGAACCAGGGCGTGACGGAATCAAAATCCGTTGCCTTACCGCTTGGCTATACCCCAAAAGTTAAATATATAAATGGGGCGACTGATGGGAATCGAACCCACGAATGCCTGAACCACAATCAGGTGCGTTAACCACTTCGCCACAACCGCCATATTACTATATATTTTATTGTTTTAAATTAAATGGGGCGACTGATGGGAATCGAACCCACGAATGCCTGAACCACAATCAGGTGCGTTAACCACTTCGCCACAACCGCCATAAAATTAATTAATTGGCAGGGGCAGTAGGAATCGAACCCACATCAAAGGTTTTGGAGACCTCTATTCTACCGTTAAACTATGCCCCTATGAAAAAACTGGTGGAGGGGGACGGATTCGAACCGCCGAACCCTAAGGAGCGGATTTACAGTCCGCCGCGTTTAGCCACTTCGCTACCCCTCCGGTAATGCCATGGTGCCGGCGATAGGAGTCGAACCCACGACCTACTGATTACAAGTCAGTTGCTCTACCAACTGAGCTACACCGGCAAAAAATATGGTGGGTCAGGACGGAATCGAACCGCCGACACTTAGAGCTTCAATCTAATGCTCTACCAACTGAGCTACTGACCCATATTTTTTAAAAA
>NZ_JBIWFC010000020.1:0-104902 GCF_044762845.1 Lysinibacillus sp. NPDC096382 | reverse complement strand
TGACCAGACCTGAATTCATTGTACGACTGGGGTTTTTTTCTTGTCCATAGCTAGAAGCTCTTTAGAACCCCTCGCATAGCAAGGGGTTTTCAAAAAATACAAAAAATGTGCAAGTGTCTAGACATTTGCCCTGCTTGCCAGTTAGCGGAAACATGAAATAATCAGCTAAATTGATTCGGGAAAGTAGCCTTATCCTTGCCCAGAACGGTAACCCTGCCTCCCTTCTGTGCGCTCGTACTTCGTAGCGTTGGTCGGGGTTTGGTCGTCTCCTCGATGCTATTGCGCACCGGCTCTTTCAACATCGGCGCGGCGATTTCGCGGGATTACGCAGGGAAAAATGCTTGACAAACGGTCGGTAACTGTATAAAAGATTACATCAAGTTTTTTTATTCTATTCTGTAGGCGTATGTAGAATTGGTTCAGTGGCAGAATACCAGCTTCCCAAGCTGGGAGTACGGGATTTGATTCCCGTATCCTGATCCAAACAAGAACGCCGAGTGGCCGCATCAAATGCACTATATCCAACTTGACGGGCGTTACATATCGTATTCCGCGCATGGAGCCGATTTTTTAGACCACATTTAAAGATATTTGAAAGGGAGTGGATAGGTTGTTAGCTTTTTATATTAGCCTGCTTGAAACCGAGCAAGAGCGAGACAAAATGGCCGAGATATATGAAGAGCATAGACACTCTCTTCTTAAGTATGCTTTGAAAATAACAAGTCATAATCAAGAGATGGCTGAAGATGCTGTACATAATGCTTTTATCTCCATAATAAATGAAAAAGAAAAATATTTTCATTTAGACAGTAGGGATTTTCGTTACTTAGCCGTTATTATTGTGAAGAATAAGTGTATTGATTTGCTGAGGAAAGAGAGGAGGTATGTGGATATTCCCATGGACGCGTTAGAAATTTTTCTTGAGTCAAAAGAGAAACCGATAGATAAGCAGGTTATTATTTCATCGGAATATGCCGCTATTCGAAGGCATATGTCAAGCATTGATGAAATCAGCAAACAGGTGCTCTTAATGAAATATGTTCTTGGCATGTCATATAAGGAAATCGGTGAAACGCTGAGTATGACGCCTAAACATGTTGACACAAGGATTTTTAGAGCCAAAGAAAAGGTAAGAAGACTTGTGGAAAACGAGAGTTCTAAAAACGACATTATTAAAGGGATGAGAACAAATAAAGATGAATAAGATCAATGACTCCGTATTTGAAGCGTTGTTTCGCCAAGCCATTATAGATGAGTTTAATGAAGAAATTGATTCAATCCCGCCAAAAGAGGAACTGATAAAAACAATATCATTCTCTCCTGAATTTGAGTTAAGGATGAAAAGATTATTCGCTCGCGAGAAGCGAAAGGGCTACTATAAAAAAGTCTTATTTTATAGTAAACGAGTAGCTGCGGTTTTTGTCATAACAACTACTAAAATATTTGGTATGCTGCTCTTCAATCCTGAAGTCAGGGCGGCTGTTAAAAACACGGTTGTTGAGTGGTATGATAAATTCACTTCGTTTATTTTTCAGAGTGAAGCTTCCGACACAAATAAAAAGAATGAATGGCGACCGGAGTATTTACCAACTGGATATCATGAAAATATTGTTGAAAAGCTCGGAAAATCAACGAATATTGAATATGTAGATCCTCAAGGTAATATAGTTTATCTTTCATACAGACCGGAAGAAAACGATACAAATATTTCTGTTGATAACGAAAACCATGAAATAGAAAGCAAAACCATTAATGGGCAGAAGACATATATCATAAAGGCAACCAGCGAAGAATTTGAAAATGGAGTTATATGGAGCATGGAGGGTTATACCTTAAGCCTCTGGAGCAAGTTATCTAAAGATGAACTTATAAAAATTGCGCAATCCGTGGATTAGTAATTATTAACAAAAGCAATATTATTATTTTTATATTTTTCTTGTAGGGAAAATGTTCTTTCGTGCGTTTATATAGTGAGGGCGGTTAAGTGAAGCCCTACTAAATCTTGAAAGGATGTGCAAAATAAGGGCATTATCCGGTACTACAAAGATTGCTGCGACCTTCACGCTTGAGCGGAAAAGCGGGACAAAATGGATACATGAAAAGTCATGGAGTCAGAGTTCAAGCACCAATTCACTTTCGTTTTTTGGAACAGATGCTGTAGCAGCGGGATATACATATCGCCTGAGTGTTACTGCTGATGTGACGAGGAATGGTGTGACGGAAACGGTTAGCACTTCGGTGCAAGGGGTTTATTAACAATATGAACGACATGAATCTGGTATTTTAAAGTTTAAGAAACTAAAAATAGCAATTATATCAAAATAAGGAGGTTGAAATTATGTTAAGGAAAATATCTGTCATAATGCTTGCATTAGTGGTAACCCTATCTATGGGCATTACGGCTTTTGCAGAGGAAGTACCGCTTGATACCACGGATGATGTTGGTTATGTGGCTTTTGCAAAAGACATCGTTGAGAAGTATTACAAGAACAAAGACCTTGGAGAAAACAACGATTTTTCAAAGGAGGTTTCAAATGATGCACTAAAATTACTTAATGCAAAAATTGAACTTGGACAAATGCAAAACAAAACACTCGGATACACGTATATAGATTATCAAATCTCTGTAACGCCTTCCTTGACGGAAAAATGGGTGAAAGGCGAGACGGAAATCCTTATGTATCTCCGTGTCGAGAGAACCTGGTTTTATGATAATGAATTATATATTGAAAGAAATACAAACAAAACAACCACCTCGGAAGTGCTTAAAATAACTGTATCGAAAACTGCTGGCAATGATTTAAAAATGATCGAGTGCTATGACTTAGATGAAAGCATAACATTAGGGCCTATCGACGAACTATATCAAAAGGCCAAGGCTTCAAAATTAATTTCTGATGCGCTGATTGATGACTACAAAAGAGATTTCCAAGAGGGTTTAACCCGAAAGAGAAATCAAATGAACATGGATGCTCAAAAGGCTCAAAACATTAATAAAATTCAAGCAGAAAACAGAGCATATTCTTCACTGAATATCGACGGTATCGTAGATTGGGCAAGAGCAAATTATAATAAAACTAGCCCTACAAGCTCTAATGCCAGTGTCCCTTACTATGATTTTTCTCAGATACCTAGTGCTTGGGATTGCACTAATTTTGTATCTCATGCTTTACTAGCTGGAGGTGCAAGATTGAAAGACAATGGTCAAAGCGGTATCGTAGGGACAAACCAATGGTATTATCGAAGCACAGCCAACAGGAGTTCTTCGTGGGCTGGAGTAAACGAATTGTATTCATTCTTAACAAGGAGTAATCCTGGTACCAGTAATATCGGACCATATGTAACAGAAAAGGCACTCACGTGGGCGAATGGTTTTAGAGGCGATATCGTTCAAGCTCATAACGGTAGTATATGGAGACATTCTACTGTAATAACTGCTTACCAATATCCGGATTTATTAGTCACAGGTAGAACTAATCCAAATACCAATAATAACAATGTACCAGCAACTACAATCTATAACACGCAAAGGCTGCTGCACTTAGAAGGAACTTACTAATACTTAGTAATAGCTGTCCTGCTAAAATACAAGGCAGCCTTAAATCGGATGCTACACAGTGTTTGAGGAGGCAATAAAATGGGTTCTAACATTAACGTTAAGTCTCTAGTAATAAATTTGTTCAGTTTTAAAAAACCTACAATTTGGGTTATTTTAATTACAATAATTACTGTTATAACGAGTATCGCAGTTTTGGCTAGAATAGACGTTTCAAATGCAGAACCTTTAACAAAAAATAGTTCTGTTGCAGACAATCCGGGATACAATAAAGAGATAAATTTTGATTATATTGATGATACTTATGTAATGAATAATGAAATTATCAAAAATACCGCTTTAACGAGTTCATCTAATAATCAAACACCAATTACAAACGATGGTTATATGACTTTTGCGAAAGACATCGTTGAGAAGTATTACAAGAACAAAGACCTTGGAGAAAACAACGATTTTTCAAAGGAAGTATCGAATGATACGCTAAAATTACTTAATGCAAAAATTGAACTTGGACAAATGCAAAACAAAACACTTGGATACACATACAGAGATTATCAAATTTCTGTAACGCCTTCCTTGACAGAAAAATGGGTGGAAAGCGAAACGGAAATCCTTATGTATCTCCGTGTCGAGAGAAGCTGGTTTTATGATAATGAATTATATGTTGAACAAAATACAAACAAAACAACCACCTCAGAAGTGCTTAAAATAACTATATCGAAAGCTGCGGGTAGTGATTTAAAAATGATCGAGTGCTATGACTTATATGAAAACATAACATTAGGGCCTATCGACGAACTATATCAAAAGGCCCAGGCTTCAAATTTAGATACTGATACGCTTATAGATGACTACAAAAAAGATTTCCAAGAGAGGTTAACCCGAATAAGAAATCAAATGGACATGGATATGTACAAGCGATAATACTTTTAATAAAAGCTATCAAGACACTGCCCCAAGCGATTGTCGCTTTTCTTGAAAGTATGGATTTCGAGGATGCCATCCGCAATGCAATTTCCCTTGGCGGGCGAAAACAACAATTTCTCTCACCAGCCTCCCACGAGTGATGATTACAAAAATGTATTGATAACTGGTTAATAGAACCTTTAAGTAAAGTTAATAGTAAAGGTAACTTTATTATTAACTTTACTTTATTTTAAATGGTTAATATTGTCAATAAATCCAGCTATAAACAGCATGGTCTATTCCGATAATTTTCAAGAATTTATCACATCTTCACTTCTCATTCGCGGTATTCGCTTCTCTTCCGCGGATATCCTCTTGCTTCGCACGTTTATACTCTGCTATCCTTAATCAAAAAATTGTTTACGATAAACATGTGGGGAGTATCCTGTATATTTCTTAAATTTATCAATATAGTAACTTACTGTACTAAAGCCTGTTGTTGTAGCAATTGTGGTGATAGATGCCTCACTATCACGTAATAGCTCCATACTTTTGCGAAGACGATAGTGTAGTAAATATGTGAATGGTGTCATGCCGACCATTTTTTTGAAAAAACGGCTACATTCTGCACGACTTAAAAACACATGTGCAGCTAAATTTTCCAAAGATATTTTCTCCTGATAATGAGCATGTATATAATCAAGCATATCCTTCGCTCGTTCATGCTGGACAATAATTGCTGGGTCAAGTATTTCTTCTGTTAGCATTGATTGTGACAAAATAGTTTCCCAAATGGCTAATAACTCTCTCCATACCTTTAGCTCATAAAATACGGCTTGCTCTTGCAGTAATTTCGCCACAATTTCAACTTTTTGCGCCAATTGGTCTGATAGCTTTACATAGGGCAGTCTATTGCTCGTTATATACGGCAGTACATATTTAGTAGTAAAAATACTGCTCTTGTGTCCGCCTAATAGCAATGGGTCCACATTAATACAGAAAATTGTAGCCCGCTCTATTTGAAACGGCTTTGCTTCGTGTAAACCTGATGCATTGACAAATAGTCCCTCACCCTCCTCAAGTACAAAGACATCTGCTCCTACTCGGTATTCCACACAACCGCTTTTCACATAGACAAATTGAATTTCCTTATGCCAATGCAACGGTAAAAAATCCAGACTATCTAATCGCAAAACCGTCTCGTATAAGGCAACTGGAAATTCCTTCGTTCCATGTAACGTTAGTTCTTGTAAATCTTTCGCAATTTTGATATGTGTTAACACCATTACTTTGTTCACCTCAATATATTGATATTTTTAATTCAATAAATCGATATTTCTTGTGTTAAATATTCCTTATAATTTCTTTATATTGATAGTTTAGGAGATGTTTTAAGATGAATCAATCTGCACAGAAAAATCGTACTCTTGGTTTTATTCTTGTCATTCTAGGGGCAAGTTTTTGGGGTATTGGGGGTACCGTCGCACAAAAGCTATTTCAGCAGGAAAATATAGAGGTTGGCTGGCTTGTTTCTAGTCGTCTTCTTTTAGCTGGCCTTTTACTCATAACTGCCTATAAAATTACGCATCGTAAAGAGTCTATTTTTGTGATGTGGCGAACAAAGAGCAATGCTTTTAAGCAAATTTTATTTAGTTTACTTGGAATGCTGGCCGTTCAATATACGTATATGATGTCCATAGCTATAGGCAACTCTGCTGTAGCAACATTATTGCAATACTTAGCACCACTCTTTATTATGGCCTATTATTTAATCACGAAGCACAGTCAATTGACAAGGCAGGATGGAATAGCTGTGACGGTAACACTTATTGGTACTTTTTTATTACTAACAAATGGCTCGTTGTCTACACTTTCTGTTCCAACGATGGCCGTATTTTGGGGGATATTATCTGGTCTATCGGCTGCTTTTTATACGCTATATGCCGTTTCGCTTTTACAGCAGTTTCATTCATTGTTAGTTGTAGGCTGGTCAATGCTTATTGGCGGGATTGTAATGAGTCTTTTCCATCAGCCATGGCAAATTGATCTGTCAAACTGGGCATTTTCGACAATCGCTTACTTTCTGTTTATCGTAATTTTCGGGACAATGTTGGCATTTTGGTTTTATATTGCAAGTTTGCATTATTTATCGCCAAAAGAAACTAGTTTACTTGGTAGTCTTGAACCTCTAACAGCCGTTATTACAAGTGTTTTCTGGCTTAAAATTGCCTTCGGGAGCTTTCAGTTTATTGGGACGATGCTGATTCTCTGCATGATCTTATATCTTACAGTTTTTCAGAAAAAGAATCGTGCGGAAGCCTTAACCAATTTAGGATAATTTCGAAATAATTAGTCATAAATCCCTATGCAAATTTTATAAACTATGAATTTCCACATAAAATTTACATATTATATATATCTTTTTTCCTTCGCTGTTTATTATACTGAAAATATCATCATTCAAGGGGGTATTTTTATGGATAAAAAGGTTATTTTTTTCGAGGTCCGTGGTGGCACAGATAAAGGCCCTGACGGCTACCGACAAGATACAATGCCAATGGTGAATGCACTAAAACAACGTGGACAGGATGCAGAAGTCATTTTCTTTGATGTATCAAAAAAAGAGGAAATTTTTAATTACGTCAAAGAGCATGGTATTGCCTATGTATCACGTATTAATCCAGGAAACTTACAGCATGAACAAGAGTACTTCGATATGTTGCGTGAACTTTGTCATACAGGTGTTATCGGTATGCCACACCCTGATGCAATGATTAGTTATGGTTCTAAAGATGCATTATCAAAACTGTCCTCAACGAATTTAGTGCCTGATGATACATTTGCATATTATACAATTGAAGCATTTAAAGCGCAGTTCCCTACCTCTCTTGCTATTACTGAACGCGTCCTAAAACAAAATCGTGGATCGACGGGAGAAGGTATATGGCGAGTAAAACTGGTTGAACTTCTTGCTGAGGGAATTACAGAAGTACCACTTGATGCGGAGATTAAATGTACAGAAGCACGGGATAATCATGTGGAATATTGGAAACTAAGCGATTTCATGACGTTCTGTGAGCAATATATTACTGGTCCAAATGGCATGCTAATTGATATGCGCTTCCTTCCTCGTATTACTGAGGGCGAAATCCGCTTATTTATGTTACGAAATAAACCAATTAACGTAGTTCATAAAATACCGGCAAATTCCGAGGACGCATTTAGTGCGACACTGTTCTCGGGTGCGCAATATCGCTATGATGCACCAGAGGATTGGGAAGAGCTTGTCCAAAACTTTTTAACTCAGCTACCACGCGTAACTAGTTTACTGGGCAATTATGCTTTACCACTTATATGGACTGCCGATTTCATGCTTGATACAAACGAAGCTGGCGAAGATTGCTATATTTTAGGGGAAATGAATTGTTCATGTGTAGGCTTCACTTCTGAGCTTTCTTTAGCACATCAAGTAGCAGAAGAAATTTTAGTTTGTATCCATGAAAATACCGAGATTTCAGCATAGTGAGACTATCATCTTTACTGACCAGCAATACAGGATCATTGAAAAAGTGCGATCGTATTGGATCGCACTTTTCATATATAACTCTTAATAGCTTGTATAAATTCATAAATAAAATACCCGGCAAAGCCTATTAATAAAACGCCCGCAACCATCGTGAGTGACTTAATGACCTTACGACTCATCGCTTTACGGGTAACTGAAACAATGGTCATCAAGCCAATATCATGCAACAATATGCCACTTAGAACCCCTGCCGCAATCACTAAAAAGTTTGCTGACTGTCCTTGCCCATATGATTTAGCTAGTACAACACCGAAAACATTTACCCAGAATACTAAATTTCCAGGTGAAATTGCAACTAGTAAACCATTACGATAAGAAGTAAAAAATGATTTTGTCACTTTCTCTCCTGCAAGCGTAATACCATGATCAGCATTTTTTATAGAGTCCAGCCCTAAAAGGAATAAAAAGCCCGCTCCTATAATCCACATAGGAATTTGAATGATAGGCATTGCTAAAATGGAAGCTAGTCCCATATACAATGCAAAAACTAATACAAAATCAATTGTCATACCACCAAGACCGACAGCCCAACCATGCATAAAGCCATTTTTTAGTCCTTGCTTTGTCATTTCTACTGTAATAGCCCCAACAGGCATGGCAATCGCAAGTCCTACCAATACATACGCTACATATAGACTCAACTAAACACTTCTTTCATGCAATAAGATAGGTTTCATACGTCCGTTTATAATTGTATAGTAGCATAAAAATACACAAAAGGTCATTTTTTCTAATAAAAATTCATTTTTGTATGCTGATGCTTTACTAATTTATTTGTATGCTATTATTGGGGCACCTATTCTTATTTGTTATTCAAGTTTTTATATTCTTATCTGAGCTTTTTTCTACTAAAAACGTGATTACAGCATTTGCTTTTTCCATTGCGCTAGCACGTCATTAGATTTCGCAATGTCCACCTTTAATCCCACTTGCTTGGCAGAGCAACGCTTTTTAGCCTTTTCCCATGCTTCTTCTAGAGCAGGTAAATAGCTTAAATTTTTTGTAGTAGCGACTAGCTGTAAAAAAATATTTCCTTGAATGTAATACCAGCGAGGGTTCATGCCATCTAACTGAATAGCTTCTTCAATAAGACGAAGTGCCAAATACGGACTGCCTTCATTTCGACTCAAAAACTGTGCGAATGCTCCCCAGTAAAGAGCTTTATTTGGCTGTAGTTTTATCGCTTCTGCATATTGTACAAGTGCTTTATCATGCTCCTTAGCAAGAGCAAAATATTCAGCCATTGTATAGTAAGCATTCGCTTGTGCCTCGACCGATCCAGCTAATAATTCATCTACTACTTTACCGAATTGCTGTTCATCCTCACTTCCTATATATGCAGCGAGTACATCACGCTCTGGGTAGGAGCCATCTGTTCGTTCAACACTTTGCTTCACTTTTTCAGCAGAAGGAATAGGCATATTTGCATAACCGTTCGCTTCCAACAATGCGACGTGCTGTTGAATTGTTGGAAAAGATTCATGTTCTGTAAACGCACTATTAGCTAACAATGCTTTGGCTAATTGATAGCTCTCTTTCACATGACCATTTAAAAATAATTCATTTATCTGTTGTACTTGCTCACCAAACTGTTTAATCACTATTAAAATCCTCACCTTCACCAAAAGAAAAGTATTATAGGTATTTTACCATCTTTAAATCTAAAACAAACTAAATAGAAATAATTTTTCTACAATTCTTTTAATTTAATATTGAATCAGTAGACCACATTATAGTTCATCACATAACGAGGGTTGATTTCCGTTTCGACTGGGCGTTTTCTCGAGGGTGTCCGATACTCGCGTTACTCGGCACGGGGTTTCGCCGCTTGGTCATGACCTTCCACTGCTTGGACATGCTTTCCGCCGCTAAGTCAATCCCCAGATAAAAAACATTGGACAAAGTTCTGAATTGTGAGATAATTGAAGTGAATTTTCTTTTTTTGAGAACATGTATATTGGAGGGCTTGTGCTATGAATAGACGATTTCATTTTGTATCGCTTATTATTGGAAATTTGTTAACACTAGGAGCTATTTTCATTTACGCTATGCAAAGTCAAGTAGATGTGGCCCTCAGCACATATGCCCTTGTGATGGGGTTTTTAAGCACATTACTACTGATCTTTTTTTATTTATGGGGGGATGAAAAACAACAAATATCGAATCGTTTTTTTAAATAACTCGGGTGGTTTCAGACTACAGTTTTGAAGTCACCCCAGATTTCCCCAAACGCTGCCATTGAACAAAAAATGATTTTCTCTTTTCTACATCAGAGTTAAGGGAATTTTTTTCACGAAATGCTTCTTTTTTCGTGGCATTCCCCTCTGAATACGCTACATTATTGTTGAAAAATAAAAAATTTTGTAGAAAATTTAAAAAGAATGATTGAGTAGTAATTCAATTTTCTGTATAATCAGCTTGTTTGACAATACTTATATGAATTTGGGGGTAGACAATTGGGTAAAGCATTGATTATAGGAGCTGGCGGAGTAGCCAGTGTTGTGGTACACAAGTGTGTTCAAAATTCGGACGTGTTTGAGGAGATTTGTATCGCAAGTAGAACTGTTTCAAAATGTGACGCTCTAAAAGAAAAACTAGATGGCGGAAAAACAAAGATTCATACCGCACAGGTAGACGCAGACAATACGGAAGAGGTTATTGAGCTAATTAAAGCCTTCGGACCACAAGTTGTTATTAATGTAGCACTACCTTATCAAGACTTAACGATTATGGATGCTTGCTTAGCGACAGGTGTACACTATGTGGATACTGCAAACTACGAGCCACCTGAAACGGCAAAATTTGAATATAAATGGCAATGGGCTTATAAAGAGAAGTTCGAAAAAGCTGGTTTAACTGCTTTACTTGGTAGTGGTTTTGATCCAGGTGTAACGGGCGTTTTCACAGCTCATGCACAAAAACATGAATTTGATGAAATCCACTACATAGATATTGTGGATGCAAATGCTGGTGATCACGGTTACCATTTCGCTACAAACTTCAACCCAGAAATCAACATTCGTGAAATTACTGCGAATGGTCGTTACTGGAAAGAAGGTCAGTGGGTTGAAACTGCACCACTTGAGAAAAAAGAGATTTATAACTTACCAGAAATCGGACCAAAAGATATTTACCTTTTATACCATGAAGAACTAGAATCACTTGCTAAAAACATTAAAGGTTTAAAGCAAATCCGCTTCTGGATGACATTCTCTGAAAAATACTTAACACATTTAAAAGTATTAGAGAATGTTGGTATGACTTCTATTGAGCCGATTGAATTTGAAGGACAAATGATTCAACCAATTCACTTCCTTAAAGCTGTACTGCCTGATCCAGCATCACTTGGACCACGTACAAAAGGAAAAACTAATATCGGTTGTATCATTCGCGGTCTAAAAGATGGTAAGGAAAAAACTTATTATGTCTACAATGTGTGTGACCACGAGGAATGCTATAACGAAGTTGGTTCACAGGCAATTTCCTACACAACAGGTGTACCAGCAATGATTGGTGCAATGCTTGTGATGAACGGTCAATGGCGTAAACCTGGCGTTTGGAATGTCGAAGATTTCAATCCAGATCCATTCATGGATGCACTAAATAAATGGGGTCTACCATGGCAAGAAAGCCATAATCCAGAATTACTTGACCTTGAGTTAGATGCGAAGGAATTAAGTCGATGAAGCCAATTGATTTCTCAAAAGTTCCATCCCCTTCTTACGTAGTGGATAAACGATTATTAACAAAAAATCTAGAACTTTTAAAATCGATTCAAGATCGCACAGGCTGCCGTATTTTACTTGCCTTAAAAGGGTTTTCAATGCATTCCACGTTCCCATTAGTGGGTGAATATTTAGCAGGAATTACGTCCAGCTCATTATTTGAAGCTCAACTCGGCTATGAAAAAATGGGCAAAGAAGTTCATGTCTATGCACCAGCTTACGTCGAACATGAAATGGACGAGCTTCTTGGCTACGTTGATCATATTGTATTTAATTCATTTAACCAATGGAATCAATATAAGGACAAAGTAAAATCCGCTGGTAAAACAATTGAATGTGGTATTCGTATCAATCCTGAGTACTCTGAAATTGAAACAGCACTTTACGACCCTTGCTACACGAATTCTCGTCTTGGCACAACATTAGCCAACTTCGACAAGTCACAGCTTGACGGTATCGATGGCTTACACTTCCATGCAATGTGTGAGCAAAACTCCGATACGTTAGAGCGTATTATACAAGTTGTCGAAGAAAAATTTGGTGATGTCTTACATCAAATGAAATGGTTAAACTTTGGTGGAGGTCACCATATCACTCGTGAGGATTATGATGTAGAAAAGCTTGTGAATATCATTAATTACATTCAAGACAAGTATAACCTTCTCGTCTATTTAGAGCCAGGTGAAGCTGTTGCACTTAATACAGGTTATTTAGTAGCAACTGTTCTCGATGTACAGAAAAACGGTATGGACCTAGCAATTTTAGATACATCGGCAACTTGCCATATGCCAGATGTTCTAGAAATGCCATACCGCCCAATGATTATTGGTTCTGGTCAACCAAATGAGCTAGCTTACACGTATCGTCTAGGCGGGCTTACTTGTCTGGCTGGTGATGTAATTGGTGATTATTCATTTGAACAACCTTTACAATCAGGCGATCGTCTAGTATTTACAGATATGGCACATTACTCAATGGTGAAAAATCATATGTTTAATGGCGTAAATCTTCCATCAATCGTTTCTTATAACGATGAAGAAGGCATTAAAGTCATTCGTGAATTTAAATTCGAAGACTATAGCGGCCGACTTTCATAAGGCAAAGAAAATCCTCTCCAACTTAATGCTGGAGAGGATTTTTTACGGCTGCATATTCATCCAACTATCAACATGATGAATGGCAAAACCATTATAACTTTTTTTATTGGCATAATATTGATGAACTTGTGCTAACTGTTTGTTCATATAGGCTTCTCCATCATCATAGAAGGTAATAGTATTTCCTTCATCAGTGGCTCCTGTTTCCACACCAATAACAATTGACTTTTTTACTTTTTTTGCATAATTTATTTCATGTTCAACGATATTAATAATGTCTTTAGCAACATCTCGATAAGCCATTATTGAAACACTTTCCACTTGGTCAATTACCCAGTCAGCTAATAAACCTTTACCGAATTGGTTTTTGTATGTAATTTCGTCAAACCAAAATGGCATATCAACTTCCAATGGCAATAGTAATCGGTCGGTATCCCCTTTCGCTCTAGTAAGAAGCGCTTGATAGGATTCAATCGTTTTCGCTTGGTTCGAGCTCCAGCCACTATTTAAATAGGGCTCTACATCAAGATGAACGCCAGAAAATTGCTCTGTTGCTGCTGCATTCCCATTATATGTTTGTAACCAATCAAATAGCTGATCCTGCATTTTATAGCCTTCTGTTGAAACCCAACTTGTAGAACCATCTAACGCATATACTTTTATCCCTTTTGCCGTTGCTTTATCGATAAAACTTTTGTAAAAATTACTTGCTATATCACTATTAATTTGTAAATATAATTTATTAACTTGTTTGCTTTCTAAAAATGAAAGTACTCCTGATTCATCTTCAACAATCTTTGTCGTGTCCCATAACCAAGTAGCCCTATCCTGCATGGCCATTGCGTCTACCTTTCCCATTGTTAATCCTAGCGTACTTACAATTGCTACTATAAAAACAATGATCGCTTTTGATAGTGAACGACTTCCCATATATTACATCTCCATTCTATTGGCCGAGGCTCATAGAATAGAACCTGGCAACCTGACAATCATGCACTAAAATAGTGTTTAGACTCATGGCTTTGCGTCCTTCCCTTTCGGTGAAGTTTGCCTTTTACAGTAGTTTTCTTACCATACATAATACGATGTTAGTATGGATATGTCAGTAGGTAAATCGCATAATTTTATTGATAACTTTCAAATATGTGCATATGAACACAGGTTATTTTTACTATGTTAGAAATAAGTAATTATGTTGATAACTTGTAGCGATTGAAAAATCGCGGATAGAAGATTATGGAGATATATCGATTCCTTTCATATCTTTAATTGAAAAATAATTTGTATATAATGTAGCCTATGAATAACACTAAAACTAATATTAACGTCTCTTTCCAACCCATACCATTTAAATTTCCGCTAGTTCCCCTATTTATTCCATCGTTTAAAGAGCCAGTAGGATTGTTTTTTATTTCACTTTGCCTTAAGTGTTCTCTTTTTTCTTCAGGTGTTTGCTTTTTCTCTGTATCCATATGACAAATACCTCCTCAAAAAAGAATTATTTACTTATTTGTTTCGCAGCCCATCGGACGTCCCAATGAAAGCGACTAGTCGGAACGAAAATCAACGACACGTTTTGGTGATAAGCTTAATATTCGACATAGGTATTCAGTTTCCTTTTAATAAAGCTACTTAAAAAGAAAGACAGAATCACACATTTGTAATTCTGTCTCAAATATTATCTATGAAATATTGTATTGAATGATTTAATCATACAAAAACTTATGCCTCTGCGTTTTCTTTTTCATTTTCAAGCATTTTGTGTAAATAATTTATTATTTCACGTATACCTTCTAATGAATTCACAAGTATCTTCGGGTCAACGTATGTGATCATACGATTTTCAAGATTAGCCACAGCTGTAAAATAGCGTGTTTTTGAATAATTAACAAGTCCCATCTGCTTTAATACCGACTCATCAAAATCAAGAATTTCACGAGCTTCTGTTACAAGTAATCCATAATTCACAACATCCGTGTTCAATACTATAATCCGTGCTGTTACAGCATTAGAAGAACGATTATAAAGAATACGCTCAAAATCAAGCACAGGGACAAGCTCGCCACGAATTCTTGTGAAGCCTAGAAGATAATTAGGCAAGTGAGGAATCGGTGTTACTTGCTCTAACTTTTCAATCGAAATCGCTTGTTCTACAGGTACGGCATATTCCTCTGTACCACAAGCAAAAACTACTGCCTTTACACTTTCCATGCGGTCACATCCTCGATTTTTGTAGTTATTTTTTCGCAGACTCTTTGATGATTTCAACAAGTAAATCCGCTAATTTTTCTAATTCTTCGACTGGGATTTTTTCATTTGTTGTATGAATATCCTCGTATCCAACAGAAAGATTTACTGTAGGGATGCCAAAGCCCGCAATAACATTAGCATCGGAACCTCCGCCTGAAATACCAAGCTTTGGTGTACGATCGATGTTGTGTACAGCTGCCATTGCCACTTGCACAACTTTATCTGATTCTGTTACACGGAATCCAGGATACATTAGCTTCACTTCAACTTCAGCCTTCGCACCTAAGGAAGCCGCTACTTGCTCAAACGTCTCCTGCATATGCTTCGTTTGGGCATCTAGCTTCGCTTTGTCTATCGAACGAGCCTCCGCGAGAATTGTTACTTCGTCACATACAATATTTGTTGCCTGCCCACCCTCAAAGCGACCAATATTAGCTGTTGTTTCTTCATCTAATCGACCTAGCTTCATTTGTGCAATACATTTGGAAGCAACCGTAATCGCAGACACTCCTTTTTCTGGAGCGACACCAGCGTGTGCTGTTTTCCCAATTATTTTAACAGAAATTTTTGCTTGGAATGGAGCCGCTGTTACAATTCCTCCTACTTTGCCATCACTGTCTACAGCAAAGCCGTATTTCGCTTTAATTTTAGATGGATCTAACTCTTTAGCGCCAACGAGCCCACTTTCCTCGCCAGCTGTAATAATAAATTCAATATCACCATGTTCAATATTTTGCTCTTTTAAGCGTTTAGCCATTTCAAATAATGCGGCAAGACCTGCTTTGTCATCAGCACCTAAAATAGTTGTACCATCTGAAACGATATAGCCATCTTCACGAAGAGATGGTTTAATCCCTTTACCTGGGACAACTGTATCCATATGAGAAGTAAAATAAATTGGGTCAATATCTAATGAACCCTTTAGCGTAGCAAGTATATTACCTGCTCCATGCCCGTTACGAGTATGTGCATCATCTTGTTCTACTGTAAAACCAAGTGCTGTTAATTTGTCGATTAAAATCGGCGCAATCACTTCTTCATGTTTTGTTTCTGAATCGATTTGTACGAGCTCAAAAAACTCTTCTACTAAACGACTTGTCATGTTGTAGGACTCCCTTAGTTTACGTGTTATCCACGTCATAGTTATCTTCTATATTTTAGCATACTGCTGCGTTTGGTAAAATAAAACGATTACATTGTTTTTCAATTGATGGCTATAATTATCCTCTTCAATTTAATTCGCAAATTATAGACGGGTAAAAGTGCTTTTTTAGCGGACTACTTTTTTGAAGATAAATGGAAATTTATGTTAAAATTAATATTTTATAGATTATTCACGTCAATTTTGGGGGTGCGGTGACTTGAAGAAAAAAGTTATAATTATTGTTTCTTTGTTGGTTGTAATTATATTGTTGCATTCAACACCAAGTATGGCATTAAGAACACATATATTTTTAATGGGTTATCCAAAAGCCGCAATTTCTTCAGGGATTATTGAAGATAAAGAACATAATGCAGTAGATAAAGATAAATTTGCTGAATTAAATGCCAAAGCATACACCCTAACAAATCCTCCAATAGAAAAAGCTACTCATGGCGAATTAAGAAACTTTCTTGTGAGGAAATTTGGATTTTTGCATTTTGCAGAATACTACGGTGATACTTAATAACCTTCGTCAGTCAAACAGGGGCTTTACACAAAAAAACGCTCAGATTATTGAGCGTTTTTTTCTGCTTTTTATGTTATTACTAATTTACCGTTAAAGGGAAAGTCTTTTTACAGATTACTTTTGAAAGATCGCTTCTTTTTCTTTATGTAGAGACTGCAAATAGCCATCTGCCTTATTATGTTTATCCTGTAGACGTAAGATCGTATTATGTACATCATCTTGTACACGAGAAACCTGCTCTCTTGCGGTAGATATTTTAGAATGGACAGACCAAGCTGAAAAAATATCATCAAAGAAATAGTCCGCAAATTTTACAAATCCATCTGTTTCAACTGCTAACGATTTCGTTGACATATCTTGTACATCCAGTAGTTCGTTTTGGAAGCGCTGTAATGCAATTTGAGCATTATGAAGATAATTTTCGGACTCATCAAGTGCATCATGCTTTAAATGTGTAGCAATGAGACCCCCACCAAAAAACGTATCCCATGCTGAGTAACCACTTGCAGAATGCAAGGACTCTGCAGCTTGTCCAAGCTTAGTAAGTGCTGCTTCACCAGCTTCTTCTGCTTCCCCTATCTCTATAATAAGTTGTTTCGTTAACATTTCTTCGTGCGCTAATTGTTCAAGCCTTTTTGCCTGTTCAGGCTCATGTATTTGTAAATAGCCTTTCTTTTTAGCATTTAATTGCTTTAAAACTTCATGCAACTCATGTTCGTTAATTTGAGTAAGTTTAGTGTTTATTTGCCGTAAATCATCTGTCAAATCAAGTTCCATCTTCTTTGCTTCATTTATTTTTAATTCAAGAATAGCTGCTTCATCAATTTTTTCTGCACGTAGCTCATCTTGTTGCCCTGCCCACGTACGAATCGTATTCATAAAAGAAAAACCTTCTAACTTATCGAGTTTCAAACGAATTTGATTGAGTGCTTTAGAATGTTTGTAAATTTCCTGTTGTGCACGCTCGATTTGCCTTTCAATTAAATCCTTTTGTTCACTTAACCTACTAGCAGTTCTTAATTGTGCATGAATCATTTCTTGCTCTTTTTGTAATTGTTTCCATTCCATCCATCTCAACTCCTCATATATATGTACGAATGAAAATAGGGAATGTTTCAATTATCTGTTATTTCCAATAGATCTTTTATTATCAAATGTTCGTAAAAAGAAAGCCTAGTAACCCCAAAGGATACTAGGCTTGTACAATTTTTATAGAGGAATGTTTCCGTGCTTTTTCTCTGGACGTGTTTCATGTTTGTTTGATAACATATCTAGCCCTTGAATTAGCTTAATACGTGTATCACGTGGGTCGATAACATCGTCTACCATACCGCGAGATGCCGCCACGTATGGATTTGCAAATTTATCCTTATATTCTTCAATTTTCGCTGCACGCGTTGCTTCTGGATCTTCCGATTTTGCAATTTCACGCGCGAAGATAATGTTAGCTGCACCTGCCGCACCCATAACCGCAATTTCTGCGTTAGGCCAAGCAAATACTAAGTCTGCCCCAATTGATTTAGAGTTAAGGGCAACATACGCACCACCATATGCTTTACGCAGAATCACTGTAATTTTTGGTACAGTTGCTTCTGAGTATGCATAAAGGATTTTCGCTCCGTGACGAATGATACCGCCATGCTCTTGTTTAACGCCTGGGAAGAAACCAGAAACGTCTTCAAATGTGATGATTGGTATATTATAAGCATCACAAGTACGAATAAAACGAGCAGCCTTGTCTGAAGAGTCAATATCTAATCCACCAGCTAATACTTTAGGTTGGTTACATACAAGACCAACTGATTCACCAGCAATACGCGCAAAACCAACTACAACGTTTTTCGCAAATTCTGCATGAACTTCCATAAACGAGCCTTCGTCCACTATTTGCTCGACTACTTTTCGTACATCATAAGGACGAGTTGTTTCGATCGGTACAGTATCCACGATTTCCGGACGATAGTCATCACCCTCTGGACGTGCCTGACGAGGAGCTTTTTCTTTATTATTTTGTGGTAAGTAGCTTAATAGCTTCTTAATTTGATCAATAGCTTCTTCTTCAGATGGTGCGCGGAAGTGTGCATTACCACTTACAGCGTTGTTTACTTTTGAACCACCTAAATCTTCAGCAGAAATTTTTTCACCTGTTACTGTTTCAATAACTTTCGGTCCTGTAATAAACATTTGAGATGTCTTATCAACCATTAGAATGAAGTCTGTAATTGCTGGAGAATATACCGCCCCACCAGCACATGGTCCCATGATAACTGAGATTTGAGGAATTACCCCAGAGTAGATTGCATTACGATAGAAAATATGACCATAACCATCAAGTGAAAGTACACCCTCTTGAATACGAGCGCCACCTGAATCATTAATACCGATAAATGGTGTACCATTTTTTGCAGCTAAATCCATTACTGTTGCCATTTTTTTTGCGTGCATTTCACCAAGTGCTCCCCCAAATACTGTGAAATCTTGAGAGAATAAGTATACTGAACGTCCATTAATTTTACCGAAACCAGTTACTACACCATCCCCAGGACCTTCCATCTTGTCCATGCCAAAGTCTACTGTACGGTGTGTAATGAATGGGTTGATCTCGAAAAATGTACCTTCGTCTAGTAATAATTCAATACGCTCACGAGCAGTTAATTTGCCTTTATCATGCTGCTTCTCGATGCGCTCATAGCCGCCACCAAGTTCAATTACTGTCTTACGGTCATACAAGTCATTAATTTTATCGAACATATCCATACTGATCACTTATCCCCTTTTCCACTTTTATCGCATAATTCATATAACACACCGAAAGATGATTTCGGATGCATAAAAGCAACTTCTGCACCACCAGCACCTGGTCCTGGCTCTTCAGATAAAAGACGGACGCCTTTTTCACGAAGCTCAGCCATACGCTCACGAATACCTGTTACACCGAAAGCTACATGATGGATACCTTCTCCACGTTTTTCGATGTATCCGTGAATAGTACTTTTTTCACTCATCGGTTCTAATAACTCAATTTTTACATTACCCGCATCAATGAATGCAACACGAACCTGTTGAGATTCTACTTCTTCCACTTTCAGCAGCTTTAGGCCTAAAGTTTCTGTATAATATGTAATGCGTTCATTAAGATCGCGGACTGCAATCCCAATATGATCTACTCTCTCCATGGTGACATCTCCTTCTGTTATGGTACATAATCTATTTTACAGACTTTTTCGTCAAAACTCTACTACTTGAGAAATTTTTCAGATTTGCTAAACTATTTATATGAAAAGAAGGAGCGAACGAGCATATGAGTAATAAAAAATTTCAAAAAATTGTCGTTTATACGATGATAGCAATCATGGTAATTTCATCTCTAGCATTCGGCTTATCAATGCTAGTGTAATGGAAAGCTAGGCGTCCGCATTACTGCGGGCGCTTTTTCTTTACCTTTAAGCCCTTAAAAGACTGCTTAATTTCTAAATATCGATCCATTTCCTCAATAAATTGATAGAGAGCCGCTTGTGCTAAAAATTGCTCATGATTTTTTGGTAAAGGTAATTGGGCGAAATCTAACTTTACCTGCTCTAACTTCCCCCTAAAATGACTAGCCGTATTTCCTGAATGAACATGCTCACCGAGGTCTTGTAAAAAGTCAGCGACGATCACCGCCTCTTGTACTATAACAGGAAGTGCCGTTATTTTCGGAAGAACCCTATCGATAATTTCTAGTTGCTGTTCACGCATATCAAAATATACGTAGTAGTCATTTTCACGTCTCGTAAAATGATTTTCAACATCTTTAAATGCTAGGGATTTCGCACTATTTAATGTTTTAATGGCGTCAATAATTTCCTGCCCATCCCACAATGTATCGCCTTCTCTTAAATAGTTGGCGATTTCTAAAAAAATCTTACTGTAAAGTTCCTCAATTTTAACTCTATAGTAATTTAATTCCTTTTGAATGTCTGGCATATACATATTTATAGCTATTCCCGTACCATATCCAATTGCCATTAATGCGAATTCATTAGAAACTAGTGCCAATGAAAAGCTTTTAGCTGCATAAATATGCATGATAATTACTGCACTAGAGACAAAACCATCTGCAACCTTCAAAGATACAATTGTTGGTATGAATACGATCAGCATACCTGCAAATGTAAGCGGATGATAGGAAAATAGCTCAAAGCTCAAAAATGCATAAAGCATACCGATAATACTTGCGACGAATCGTGTATAAGCAGCATGAAGAGATTTTTTCTTCGTTGGCTGTACACATAATATTGTTAGAATACCAGCAGATGCATAAGAAGCTAATTCAAAGTATTGGGCAATGGCAATAGCGATTGCTGCACCAAAGGCCGTTTTTAATGTACGATAGCCGATTGAAAACTTCTTCAAGTCGACTGCCTCCTATCTTTTAGTACTCTAATTTTACATACGTGTTGATTAGCCTTATTTCACAAACATAGGCTCAAACCATAATGTGTGGTTGATTTCCGTTCCGGCTGGGCGCTTTCCTAGGGGCGTCCGATGAGCCGCTTCACTCGCGTTGCTCGCTCCAGGGTCTCATCTGTGACGCTGATCCCCAAGGAGTCGCCCATCCTCCACTACAATCAACAATATTCATTGAATACGTTTTACAAATGTCATCAATAACTTTTGGCGACGAGCGACAATTGAAGTAGTCCAAGAAAAATAAAGGATTTCACCACAAATAATGCCCAATATTGCTTATCAACACACCTGTTAATTTTATTGATTTCGAATTTCAGATTATTCATTTAGCCAATATTACAAATATTTCGAACGTCAATTGGCCAGGTATATTGAAAAATAAAAGGAAGCTATAACACCATGCTAATCGAGGATCAATTAGCATGGCCAAGTAGTAAGCCACCGCAGATATTTTGTAGCTGCGGGGCAACATACTTATAGAATAGCTTCTCTTTTAACTTCTAAGAATAAAATTAAAGTTCGTCGCAATATTCCTCAAAGTTTGCTTGTAAGTTTGTTACTACTGACATTGGGTCATGTCCCTCAATTTCATAGCGTCCAACTTCTGCTACTACTTGTCCATCCTTTAATAACACAAATGATGGGGAAGATGGTAAATGATCTTCACCGAAGTGATAACGAGCAGCTGCAGTTGCTTCTTTATCTTGACCAGCAAATACTGTTACAAGATGGTCTGGACGTTTATCGTAATGTACGCTTTGTGCTGCTGCTGGACGTGCGATACCTCCTGCACAGCCACATACAGAGTTTACCATGACTAAAGTTGTACCTGGACGGGCAAATGCCTCTTCAACAGCTTCTGGCGTGCGAAGCTGCTCATAACCAGCACCCTCAATTTCTGCACGTGCTGTTTTTAAAATTTCTTGCATAAATAAATCGTAATCCATATTCATATAGCGATAAGCTCCTTTCAAGTTCGCGCCATCTTAAACTAATAGCTTTAGATATTGGACGCACATTTCATCTCCTATCATAGCAGTTAGCGACGAATTTGTGCACCTAGTTGCTCATAACAAAGGTAATATTATTTCTGTGATTGTTCATCGCTAAACAAACGATCTACACCTTGTGTGACTGTCAACTGTCCATTTAAAATTTGACGTTCTAAAAGTTGTACCTGTGCTTTACGTTCTGGATTACCATAAAACATATCGATTAAATGGTCGGTAATCATCGATTGGAACCAATCTCTCGTCTGATTTTGGCGTCTAATTGACCAGTAATTATTTGCCTCAACAATTTGTCTGAACTCCCCTATTGTACTCCAGACTTTGTCGAGACCACGTTTTTCCCACGAGCTTACCGGCATTGCTGTGGACATCCACCCTGGGGTTGCAGGCTGTAAGAAATGTAAAATTTGCTTATACTCAGATACCGTTTTTTTAGCAAGACGAACATTATCACCATCAGCCTTATGAACAACAATGGCATCCGCTAACTCCATAATGCCCTTTTTCATGCCTTGTAGCTCGTCCCCGGCACCTGTTAAAACTAACAGCAAGAAGAAATCAACCATACCGCGGACATATGTTTCACTTTGTCCAACACCGACTGTTTCTATTAAAATGACATCGTAGCCAGCCGCTTCACAAACAAGCATCGTTTCACGTGTCTTCTTATGAACACCCCCTAGGGTACCAGCTGATGGAGAGGGACGAACAAATGCATTAGGCTTTTTCACGAGCTCCTCCATTCGAGTCTTATCGCCTAATATACTTCCTCCCGATAAAGAAGAGCTTGGATCAATCGCAAGAACTGCCACTTTTTTCTCCATCTCACAAAGCATCGTTCCGAAAGCCTCAATAAACGAACTCTTTCCAGCACCAGGAACGCCTGTGATCCCAATACGGACACTGTTTCCTGTATGTGGTAGAAGCTCTTGAAGAAGTTCTTGTGCTTGCACTTTATGTGTAGCATTTGAACTTTCAATGAGAGTAATAGCTTTTGACAAGTGTGTACGAGAGCTTGCACGTACTTCTTGTGCAAGCTCCTGAATGTTTAAATTGTCTGCTTTTTTCTTTCGGAATTTTTTCGGTGTACCATATTGCATTCCGTCGTGAGTTGCCTCTACTCCGTCCATAACAAATAGCGCACTTTCAGGCATTCCTTTATTTTTGTCCATTATTCAGACACTTCCTCATAGCCTAAACGTTTATAAATCTCTTCAATAATCTTTTGTGCCGATACAGGAATAACTGTACCAGGTCCAAATATCGCTACCGCGCCAGCTTCATAAAGGAATTCATAATCTTGTGCTGGAATAACACCTCCAACAATAATAATGATATCTTCGCGGCCCAGTTTTTCTAACTCTGCTACTAATTCAGGAACAAGCGTTTTATGACCAGCTGCTAATGAAGATACACCAATGACATGAACATCGTTTTCTACAGCCATTTGAGCTGCTTCAGCAGGTGTCATAAATAGTGGTGAAATATCTACATCAAAGCCTAAGTCAGCATACCCTGTTGCCACAACCTTCGCACCACGGTCATGTCCATCTTGTCCCATTTTCGCTACTAAAATACGTGGGCGACGACCTTCGTTTTCAAGGAACTCCTCTGTCATTTGCTTCATTTCAGCAATTTGCTCCTCATCTGAGAAGTTTGCAGAGTAAACGCCAGAGATTGAACGAATTACTGCTTTATGGCGACCTGAAACAACTTCGATTGCATCAGAAATTTCACCTAAAGAAGCACGAGCACGCGCTGCATCTACAGCTATCGCTAATAAGTTTTCTTCACCATCTTGCGCAGCTTTCGTTAATCGAGCTAGATGCTTTTGTACTTCTGCTTCATCACGAGCTGCCTTCATTGCTTCTAAACGTTCAATTTGCTTTTGACGAACTAATGTATTATCAATGTCAAGAATTTCGATAGGTTCTTCTTTTTCTAGACGATATTTATTTACACCTACGATTGTTTCTGTTTTAGAGTCGATTTTCGCTTGACGTTTTGCCGCAGCCTCTTCGACTTTCATTTTTGGAAGACCTGTTTCAATCGCTTTCGCCATACCGCCTAGTTCTTCGATTTCTTCAATTAATGTCCACGCAGATTTTGTAATTTCGTCTGTTAATTTTTCCACATAGTATGAACCGCCCCAAGGATCAATAACCTTTGTCATTGCCGTTTCTTCTTGTAGGAACAGCTGGGTATTACGTGCAATACGTGCAGAGAAATCAGTTGGTAGAGCAATCGCTTCATCAAGTGCATTTGTGTGAAGAGATTGCGTATGCCCCATTGAAGACGCATTCGCTTCAATTAGTGTACGTGCCACATTATTAAATGGATCTTGCTCTGTTAAAGACCAACCAGATGTTTGTGAGTGTGTACGAAGTGCTAATGTCTTAGGGTTTTTCGGATTAAACGTTGACATCATTTGTGCCCAAATTCGACGTGCAGCACGCATTTTTGCAACCTCCATATAATAGTTCATACCAATTGCCCAGAAGAATGATAGACGAGGAGCAAAGGCATCAATATCGATTCCAGCTTTTAGCCCTGTACGAACATATTCAAGACCATCTGCTAGTGTATAAGCAAGTTCGATGTCATTTGTTGCCCCCGCTTCTTGAATATGGTAACCAGAGATTGAAATTGAGTTAAATTTCGGCATAAATTTCGCTGTATATTCAAAAATATCTGCAATAATTTTTATAGACATCGCTGGTGGATAAATATATGTGTTACGAACCATGTATTCTTTTAAAATGTCGTTTTGGATTGTACCCGCTAATTGGTCTGGTGTAACGCCTTGCTCTTCAGCAGCAACGATATAGAATGCAAGAACTGGTAATACAGCACCATTCATTGTCATAGAAACTGACATTTGATCCAAAGGAATTTGATCAAATAAAATCTTCATATCTTCTACAGAGTCAATCGCAACACCAGCTTTACCAACATCCCCTGTTACACGAGGATGATCTGAGTCATAGCCACGGTGAGTTGCTAAGTCAAAGGCAACAGAAAGACCTTTTTGACCCATTGCTAGATTACGTTTGTAGAATGCATTTGATTCTTCAGCTGTTGAGAAACCAGCATATTGGCGAACAGTCCAAGGACGAGCAACATACATAGTAGGGTATGGACCGCGCGTATTTGGCGCTATACCCGCTACATCGTTTAAATGTTTTGCCTCTTTAATATCTTCTTTTGTGTATACATCTTTAATCTCGATACCTTCATTAGTCATAAATTTTTCTTCTGACGCTTGAGGAGCTTCGACTGCTAAAATTTTTTCGATTTCAACTGCACTAAAATTTGGCTTGCTCATCGTTGGACCTCCTTCATGCTAGCGAACACTGAGTCTAATTTTTCGATGATGTTCTGTCCTGCGAAAATAAAGCCGTTTAAGCCATTTGCTAACCAAGCTTCTTCTTCGTCTTTAAATTTGCCGGTAACGTCAACAATTACGTTAGCTGGTTTGCCTGCTAAAATTGCTGGTACTAATTCTTTTGTATCGTCATCATTACCTGCAATTACCACATATGTTGCTTCTGTAGCGTTTAACCAAGCTAATGCTTCTTCAGCTGTAGCAACTGGTTCGCTTTTTTCTGGTACTAGACCTACAGTGTTTAAGAAACCTGACACGAAATCAGCACGTGGTTTTGAACTTTTAAGTGTGCCTAATGATAAGATTCCAGTTTTCACATTTGACGTAGTCATTACCGCACGTAATTGCTCAAAAGGTATAGCAATTCGCTTAATTTCTGCAAACATTGGGTTTGTTGCGCTTTCAAGTACATCTGCTGGATTAGCATAAATATTTGTACCTATTAATGATTGCTTACGCGTTTGTACCGCTTTTATACGAGCTTGATAGGATTTTTCTAGTTCCTCCGTAAGCTTTCCAGATGCAATGTAAGCGTCAATACCTTCAGCTGCTTCAATTTCTAAGAATAATGCCCAAGCTTCTTTCACAAAATCTGCTGTTAATGACTCAATAAAGTAAGAGCCACCAGCTGGGTCTATAACTTTTAAAACATTTGTTTCTTCTTTTAAGATTAACGATACATTCCGTGCAATACGAACCGATTGATCGGTTGGCTTCGTTAATGCATCATGAGGGTGAACTGTAAAGACATCCGCACCGCCAATTAAGCCAGAAAGAGCTTCATTCGCTGAACGTAATAAGTTTACATAAACATCCAGCTTAGAGAAGCTTCTTAATGATGTTTCAGCAATAGTTGGAACTTTTACGCTATTAGATACTCCATAAGCGGATGAGAACGCTTTCCAAAGTACTTTAAAAGCACGGAGTTTTGCAATCTCTGTAAAGAACGGTGTATCCACTGCAAAAGATACATAAAATTTCTTCGCGAACGCTTCAAAGCTTTCTTCTTGTTTTGCGTATTTTGCGGCTAATGCAAGTGCATATGCTAACTCTTGCACAGCATTTGCTCCTTTATTATGATAAATCGTCGTATCCGCACCGATTGAGCGCACGCTCGGGAAATTATTTAAAGAGATAGGATTTTTAGATACGATGAAACCTTTGACAGTTTCTCGCTGATTAACTGCTATTTTGTCGAACACTGCTAATAATGGATCATTTGAATTTTCAACCACAATTTTAAACGAATATTCTGAGAAATAAGTCCCTAATTGTACCAATACTTCTTCAGTCCATTCGAAATTTACACGGCTATCAATTGTTACTACTTCATTGCCTCGAGCTAAGCTATCATCAAGCTGTGCAAAAAATGCTTCACTAGTATCAGCATATATTTGTTGTGCCACTTGAAATGCTTCGTTATTTTGTAGGGAACGGATTGTAGCAACTTGTTTATCAAGTTCTTCACCAAGTTTTGCTACTAAACTTTCTTGGGTGTAAAGAGGTTCTAATGTAATACCTTCACTCGTTTTCGTTAAAAGAGACTCGAATGGTTTCCCTTTTAAAGCCTTGATTGCTGCATCTTGCCATTCTGAATAGGACGGCTTTTCAAATTCAATATTTTTCATGTTGTTTGACATGCGGACGCTTAATCAGCTTCCCCCCTTAGTAGTTTCTATTTGTTATTCTACATGACAAATTGCGACTCGGAAAGCAAAAAAAAATCGGAAACCGTTATATAACAGGTTTCCGAGAAGTCATCAGTAGACTGATATTGAAGATTTATTTGTATTTTCGAGTATTTCTTTTACTCTATTTAGGAATTTACCACAGACAAGTCCATCAAGAACGCGATGATCTAAAGATAAACATAAATTCACAATATCTCGTGCAGCGAACATTCCACCAGGTAAAACAACCGGTTTTTTTACAATACTTTCCACTTGCAAAATAGCCGCTTGTGGATAATTAATGATGCCCATCGACTGTACAGAGCCGAATGCACCCGTATTATTGACCGTAAATGTACCACCTTGTATATCATCCATCGTCAGTTTTCCTGCACGAACTTTCACTGCAAGCTCATTAATTTCTTTAGCAATACCTTTAATTGATTTTTCATCAGCGTGTTTTATAACAGGAACAAATAATGCATCATCTGTTGCGACTGCAATGGAAATATTTATGTCATGTTTTTGGATGATTTTGTCTTCTGCCCACATGGAATTCATCATTGGGAATTCCTTTAGAGCTTGAGCAACTGCTTTTACGAAGAAAGCAAAATACGTAATATTAAAGCCTTCTTTTTGCTTAAACTCTGTCTTGATGTTATCACGATATGCTACTAAATCCGTAACATCTACTTCCATCATCATCCATGCATGTGGCACTTCATGAACGCTCCGTACCATATTATTGGCGATCGCACGGCGCACCTTTGTTACCGGAATTTCAATATCGCCCACTTGAATTGGTTGTACAGATGTGGCTGGTTTCTTATTCTCCTGTGATGCTGGTGCTTCAAAAGGTACTGACTGTGGTACGGCCGAATCGATTGCAGGAGGTGTTTCCACTAGAGAAGTTGGCACATTTCCTGCCTCAATCAGTTGCATTAGGTCTTTTCTTGTTATACGTCCCCCTTCACCAGTACCTGTGATTTTATCAAGGGCAATTTCATACTCTTGTGCAAGTCGAAGAACAGCTGGTGAATAACGCACTTTATCCTGTCGAACTGTTTTTTGCGATGCTCTTGTAGCTGTAGTTGGCTGCTGTGTCTCCTGTTTCTTTTGTACACCTGCATTTAAAATTGCCGTACTTACCGCTGATTTTTTCGGAGGAGGAGGAGGTAACTCACTGTCACCTGCTATTTCAATGGAACAAACGACTGCACCAACTGGTAACGTTTGCCCTTCCTCTACAAGTAGCTCTGTAATGACTCCTTCAAAAGAAGACGGGATTTCTGCATTTACTTTATCTGTTACAACTTCTGCTAATGGATCATATTTTTTTACCGTATCACCTGGCTTAACAAGCCATTTTTCAATCGTACCTTCTGTTACACTTTCGCCGAGCTGTGGCATTGTAATATTTTGAATAGCCATCATCTATTCCTCCCATCAATATTATGCCTAGGTGTAATTGAATCTATCAAATTACTATCATATTTATAAAATACTCATCACCATAAAGTGGGGGTTGATTTCCGTTCCGACTGGGCGCTTTGCCGCTGACGCTTCGCTTTCGCGCAGAGCAGAGCTTCCTGGGGGCGTCCGATGAGCCGCTTCAATCAACTTATATACATGACATAACGAATTAAGAAATGTCATCCCGAACTTTTGATGAAGTGCCTTAAAATACCTGTGACATTATCTATGGCCGCACAGATAAACAATCACATTTATTTTAGCTTTTTAAAGCTTCTATTTACCACATGAGTGGATATCAGAAATAGACCTTTTTATATTAGAATGCTGCAAGTTCTCGCATCGCACGCTCTACTTTATCAGGATTGATCATAAAATATTTTTCCATCGTTGGTGCATAAGGCATAGCTGGAACATCTGGTCCTGCAAGGCGCTGAATTGGTGCATCGAGCTCAAATAAACAATGCTCTGCAATAATTGCTGCAACCTCACTCATAATGCTACCTTCTTTATTATCTTCAGTAACAAGTAAAACTTTACCTGTTTTACTTGCCGCCTCAATGATCGCTTCTTTATCAAGTGGATATACCGTGCGTAGGTCAAGAATATGCGCTGAAATACCATCTGCTGCTAGGCGCTCTGCCGCTTGTAATGCAAAATGGACAGCTAAACCATACGTAATGACAGTAACGTCTTCCCCTTCCCGCTTAACATCTGCCTTACCAATGGGCAATGTATAATCGTCGACAGGTACTTCACCTTTAATGAGTCGATATGCACGCTTATGCTCAAAAAACAGTACTGGATCCTCATCGCGGATTGCTGCTTTTAACAAGCCTTTTGCATCATACGGTGTTGATGGTATAACAATTTTCAAGCCTGGTGTTCCTGCAAAAAGTGCCTCTACAGACTGCGAATGATAGAGCGCTCCATGAATCCCGCCGCCAAATGGTGCACGTATAACCATTGGGCAAGACCAATCATTATTTGAACGATAGCGGATTTTTGCTGCTTCAGAAACAATTTGATTAACGGCAGGCATGATGAAATCAGCGAATTGCATCTCGGCAATCGGGCGCATCCCATACATCGCAGCACCGATACCAACCCCTGCAATTGCACTCTCGGCAAGAGGCGTGTCAAGTACACGATGTTCACCAAATTGCTCGTAAAGACCTGCTGTTGCTTTGAAAACTCCGCCTTTGCGGCCAACGTCTTCTCCTAAAATAAAAACACGCTCATCACGTTCCATCTCTTCCTTCATCGCTAATGTAATCGCATCAATATAAGACATCACTGCCATTACACATCACCTCCGTCCGCTGGTGCATATACATATTTCAAAGCATGCTCTGGTGTTGCATACGGAGCAGCTTCTGCATAATCTGTTGCTTCATTCACCTCTGCCATGACACGTTCTTCTATTTCAGCACGTAGTGTTTCTGTCATAACTCCTGCATCCGTTAGGTACTTTTCAAACAACAGAATTGGATCATTTGCCTTTCCTTCTGCTATATCCTCGGCTGTTCGATATTGACGATCATCATCATCCGAAGAATGAGCCGTTAAGCGATAAGTCACTGTTTCTATTAAACTCGGTCCATCACCACTACGCGCGCGATCAGCTGCTTCTTTCACAACCTTATAAACTTGTAACGGATTTTTCCCGTCAACAGTAACACCTGGCATACCATAGCCAATACCGCGATCTGATACTTTTGCACAGCCTAATTGACGTTCTACAGGCACAGAAATTGCGTATTGATTATTTTCTACCATTATAATTACTGGCAGCTTATGGACTCCTGCGAAATTCGCACCTTCATGGAAATCACCTTGGTTTGAAGAGCCTTCACCTAGCGTAACAAAAGCAATAAAATCTTCTTTTTGTAGACGGCCTGCTAGAGCAACTCCCACCGCGTGCGGAACTTGTGTAGTAACTGGAGAAGAGCCTGTTAGAATACGATTTTTCTTATGCCCGAAGTGACCTGGCATTTGACGCCCACCCGAGTTTGGATCCTCTGCTTTAGCAAATGCGGATAACATCAAATCTCTTGGTGTCATGCCAAAATGTAAAACAACGCCCATATCTCGATAGTAGGGTGCAATATAATCTCTATTATTATCAAGAGCAAAGGCTGCCCCTACTTGTGCTGCCTCCTGTCCCTGACAAGAAACAACAAATGGAATTTTACCAGAACGGTTTAATAACCACATGCGTTCATCTAGTCTTCTCGCCATTAACATCGTTTCGAACATTGCAAGTACATCTTCTTTTGATAAACCTAAATCCTCGTGCTTAATTTGAACACTTTGCATACGAACACCCCTTCCCGACGTTTCACTTTCGCTACAAAAAAAGAAATTAAAAATGAATGGCGCGATTATCCACTGCTAATGCTGATTCCGCTAGTACCTCATTTAGTGACGGATGTGGATGAATAGCCTGACTAATTTCCCAAGGCGTTGCGTCCAATAATTTAGCAAGTGATGCTTCTCCAATTAAATCTGTCACATGTGGTCCTACCATATGAATACCTAAAATATCATTCGTTTCTTCATCGGCAATCATTTTCACAAAGCCATCTGTCTCTCCATTAACTAGCGCTTTTCCAATCGCCTTGAAAGGAAACTTACCGACTTTCAATGAATAACCTTGCTCTCGAGCAGCCCTCTCAGTTAAGCCAATACTCGCAACTTCAGGGTAAGAATAAACGCATTTTGGTACATTTAGAACATTTAGCGCCTCTGTTTCCCCCGTTGCAATATGCTCAATCGCAGATACCCCTTCATGCGAAGCAACATGAGCTAATTGTAAGCCACCGATAACATCCCCAATGGCATACATATGTGATTCCTGCGTTTGATACGAATTATTAACTTTGATAAACCCATTTTCAACTTCTATTTCTGTATTTTCTAATCCAATATCTTGTGTATTTGCTTCACGCCCAACACAAAGCAATACTTTATCTGCCTCAAATAATTCATCCTTATCATCGACTTTCGCAGAAATGAAAACGTTATCATTTTCAATTTTAAAGGTCCCTGTATCTAGGCGAGCGTTAGTCACAATTCGGACGCCTCTTTTTTCAAGCTGCTTAGTTACCTCTTTTACAATATCCGTATCCTCTGCAGGTAAAATGGATGGCCCATATTCAATGACCGTTACGTAAACCCCAAAATCACAAAGCATAGAGGCCCATTCAATTCCAATAACGCCTCCGCCAACAATTAATAATGACTTTGGCAAATTTTCCATTTCCAGTGCATGATCAGAGTTCATCACATATTGACCGTCAATTGTTAGTCCTGCCATTCCTCTTGGCTTTGATCCGGTGGCAATGACCACATTTGTTGGAACTAGCATTTCATTTTCATCGCCATTATTCATTTCAACTGAAATAGTGCCAGGCATTGGTGAAAAAATGGAAGGTCCTAAAATTCGACCTGTTCCCTGATAAACGTCTATTTTGCCTTTTTTCATAAGTGTATTCACACCTTGGCTCAATTGCTCAACAATCGTTTGCTTTCTTACCTGCACTTTGTCAAATTGCAATGTAACGCCTTCAATATCAACACCATATTCAGCAGCTGTTTTATTTGCCATACGATACACTTCTGCACTTCGAAGTAAGGCCTTACTCGGTATACAGCCTTTGTGCAAGCATGTTCCGCCTAGGCGCTCACGTTCAACAATAGCTGTTTTTAAGCCCAGCTGTGCAGCTCGAATTGCTGCAACATAGCCACCTGTACCTCCGCCTAAAATGACAACATCATAATTTTGAGCCATATGGAATCCCCCTTTTGAGAAAACTCTTGTTCCTTTGGTACTAAGAAAAATGATCTGACCTTGCAGTTTAAATTCATTTAAACGATTAAATCTACTAAGCTACTATAAAGTTAGAAGAAGTCGACAATGCGACTTCTTTAAACGAATAAACGGTTTTTAACGACCGTGTAAAATATTTTTTTCATTTTTTAAAAATTGGCTACGAGACTTCGATACTCGAGCGATACGTTCTTCTGCTAAACGATTAGCCGCAACATATGTCGGAATGCCATCACGTTTAGAAATCTCGAAGATTTTTTCGATACTATCATAAATACCTTCAACACGCTTCATCGCACGCTCACGGTTATATCCATATAATTCATCAGCTACATTTATTACTCCACCCGCATTAATCACATAATCAGGTGCGTACACTATCCCTAATTCATGTAAATAATCACCATGGCGAGAATCTTGTAGCTGATTATTGGCAGAACCTGCGATAACCTTTGCTTTTAGTTGCGGAATCGTTTCATCATTTAAAATCGCTCCTAATGCACAAGGTGAGAAAATATCAACTTCCTGTGAATAGATTTCCTCTGGTGCCACAGCAGTCGCACCAAAATCATTCACAACTCGATCAATTGCCGCTTGATTAATATCTGTAACAACAAGTTTTGCACCTTCATTATGTAAATATTCGCAAAGCTTGTAGGCTACATTGCCTAAACCTTGTACAGAAATAGTACGCTCCTCTAGTGAATCAGATCCAAATGCTTCTTTTGCCGCTGCTTTTATACCACGGTATACTCCGTAAGCAGTTACTGGAGATGGGTTTCCTGATGAACCAAAAGCAGGGGAAATTCCCGTTACATAATTTGTTTCCTCATGCATTAAATCCATATCTGTCACTGTTGTACCAACGTCTTCTGCCGTAATATAGCGACCATTAAGCCCTTGGATGAAACGTCCTAGTGCACGGAACATTTCTTCATTTTTATCTTTAAATGGGTCACCGATAATAACCGTTTTTCCTCCGCCAAGGTTTAAACCAGCTGCAGCATTTTTATAGGTCATCCCTCGTGCTAAACGTAATGCATCCTCGATCGCATTTTCTTCTGATGCATATGTCCACATACGTGCCCCGCCTAGTGCTGGCCCAAGTGTTGTGTCATGGATAGCGATAATCGCTTTTAACCCTGATGCTTCATCTTGGCAAAATACCAATTGTTCATAATCATACTTTTCCATATACTTGAAGATTTCCATGAAAACTCGCCCCTTTGCTTTTGAAAGTGCATCCCCAAATGCCCATTCCAATTCAGTATAATAAGTGTATCAATTATGCCTCGGCATAATTGCGTCCGGAAACGGCTTTGTGCCTGTACAAAGAATTTCTTTCCGATTCCATGACATCCGCCGGAGGCTTTAAATTCTTTCAGCTAGTATTTGAACACCAGCTGAAAGAATTTAAAATTGTTTAACAATGGATAATAATGCTCCATTTATTTTTACAATACTCACAATTTCGCAATTTATCAACTATTATTACATTTTCTTGTTTAAGTAAGAATTTTCTAAACATTCAGTTACAGCTATTCTATTATGTCTTTACTAGTTTTTGGGTATATCAGTAACATAGCTTCCTTGACATTCCAATATCCACAGGTACAATTAAAATTAGGAATAAGGGGGGACATGCATGGCTCGTTTAGCTGCATTTATTGTAATGCTTATTCCAGGTCTTATGGCTGCAGGTGGCATTAAATTTATGCGTGATACATTATTTGGTAAGCTCATTTCACCTTTCCCATTTTTATGGCTACAATTCGTCGTTGGCATTATTCTCTTTGTTATAGGCTTTGGCTTTTTCGCAGGATTCTTACTCCACCGCGATCGAAAAAATGGAAAAGTGGCTCCGCGCTTCCAAAAAAAATAAAAATAGCTATCCTTTTAAGTTCAAAAGACTTATTGGATAGCTATTTTTATCTTCATTCATCAGAATGATTAACGTTGCTGTTTCGCAATTACTTTATCAGGAAAATCAGTAATCCAACCAATCACAGAAGGATGCGGATTCAATAAAAATGTTTCATCCCCATCGATTGCATAATAACGACATGCTTTATTACTCGCTACACAAGCCTCCAAATATCTTGGCTTATAGTACCTTTTATGCATATGAACACTGTCAATAGCTTTGTAATCACTAAGCAAATCCCACTTTAATTTTTTTGTTGCTATAAGTGCTGTTTCATAGTTTGGCTTATATTGTTTCACAATCTCCAGTAGCTCATAGTGAAACGATGAAAAATGACTGCCAACTGGCAAAGTAAGCCCATGAAGCATTTGAATAAGTGCGCTTTTATTATTAAGAATTGTAGATTTTAATTCGATATTAAGGGGTAGCTGTTGTGAATTTGCCCAAGCTAAAACTACATCAAACGTCGGGATTTTAAACGTTGAAAACAACCGCCTCCAAGGCTTCCCAAGTTTAAAGCTTACTAGCTCTTCTATCGTACATTCGTTCACATGCTTATTGATGCCAACCAATCTTGACAGCTGTGGATCATGATACACAACTGGAATACCTTCTTTTGAAAGCTGGATATCTAATTCAATTCCATCTGCACCAAGCTCTAAAGCCTTTTCAAAAGCCTTCAAAGTATTTTCAAGTGTATACGCTGAAGCCCCTCGATGTGCAAATACAGGAATGAATGATTCCCTAGACATTTAACTCACCATATTCAAGAAGAAATTTACCATTTGTCACCTTACTTAATAAGGATGATTTTTTGCCAATTTGAATATAGGTACCAGGATGAGCTTCCTTCGTCACAATAATTTCTTCTTTTCCAGCATGACGCATCTCATCCATTATGAGCTTAACCTCATGATCGATTGTTACTGCATCCGCTTTCAATTTTGTTAAGCTTTGTTTTGTTTCTTCAAATGTAGCTATTTGTTCCTTAGACATTTTATCAAGGAAAGGCAGTAAGCTTTTAATTTTCCCCTCGCGCTCAGAGATTTCTGATTGTAGCGACTTAAGCTGTGTAGCCCTCTCTTGCATAATAGAGTATCTTTCTTGTTTATTAACGCTTTCAATGATTAAGTCCGTCCGACGCTCTAAACGATTTCCTGAGATGGCAGTGACGATTGTATTCTTAGCTACCGCACGGCCCCCAATAATTTTCCCTTTCCGTTCGTCCACAAAAATTGAATGCGCAGTGAGTTGTGATCCTAATGCGTAAAATCCTATATGAATGCTGTCAGCTGCAACGAGATTTGCTTCATTGACATGCTTAACGAAAATATTTCCGCCTGCCTCTACAATAGTTGAGCCTAAACCAAAAATCCCTCCACGAATATAAACGTCTCCTTCAATGGATTTAATAACTTTGGCACCGCTTACACTTTCAGCACCCTCGATGGAAATATCTCCAGTAGCAATGACTGTATAGCCTGATGTAACTGTTCCTTTTATACTTAAAGAGCCATTAAATTCGATATTCCCTGTTTCAACGCCAACGTCTCCATTAATCGGCAAATGTCTATTAACGCCGATCATACCTTTGACATCATCTAATACACCAGCTATTTTAGAACGGATGACAGTTTTCCCATCCTCTTCTACTTCATAAGCCGATTTTTTATCGTATCGTATAGGAAAATCACGACCTGGTACAGCAGCCATAATTTCTCCTAGTACATTTTTCCCTGGTTTACCTAATGTTGCAGGGATTTTTTCACCTAGCCAAGAACCTTCTGAAATTTCAGAAATAAAGTTCATGTCATAATAATCAGCTTTCCCATCTTCGCGAATTACTGGCTTTCTCTCTGGTTTAGGTAAGTATGTAATTTGTGCATCTGTTCCTGCTACAGGTGGTGTGCCTTGTGCAATTAAAAATGCTTTTCCTGGATCAATTTTAGAAATATCAAAATCTAATATTCCATAAACAATTCCTTCGCTCTCAATTGTTTCCAGAATTTGTTGAGTTAATTTCTCTTTATTCTCTTGTATATAATCATGTGTTTCATATACAAATATTGAGGCAGACATTTTATCTCGTGCAATTTCTGCTTCAACATTAGGAAGCCAGCGTCCAATTTCAACAGGGCTAGTGTTTTCTGTTGCTAAGACATTTTTTAATATTGAAAAATTTGATAATTTAAGTCGGGGATGACTACGTAAAATACTATCAAATTCTTTTAATGGATAGCCAGCACTGTAAGTAATCATATAGACCTTACCATTTTCCTCGGATATTTCGAATTTATCATTTCGAACTAGTATCAAGTTACCTCCTCCTTCCCTCTAACAGTAAGTATATACAATCTAATTACATTTGTTTAGAGACAATTGTCACTACCAAGAAAGATTTTACCCATACTTTGTAAGCAATGTATTTATATATACCTTTAATTTTTATATCAAAATTAGTCGGTTTATACTATAAAAAGGTATGTTTTTACTCAAATTCAAAAATTCCCTTTCACAAATTGAATAAATCCCACCGTTAATAATCAGGAAATTCACAAAATCTTTAATAAATTGAAATAATACTAATGTATCTGTCTTAATTTTCATAAACCTACATTAGGCCTTCAATACTAAATGAATATGTCTTGAAAACCATTTATCAACTACTCATATAGGCTTCGAATTGAGTTAAAATATAGCTACGAGTCATTCTCTAGAAAAGCCTCAATGCGAATATGAGCGCCAAGTTGATCGAAATTCAGGAGCTGTTCACGTGTCATATAGTACACACTAATGCTTCCATTAATTCCAAGTCGCATCTCAAATAAATTTTCTTCTATCTGCGTTATTTCTAACGAGTTATTTTCGTCAAGCTGTAAGTTTACACTTTTCATATGTTATCACCCAATATAATTATATACGTTCAAGCAAAGATAAACGATCCACAGTATTGTTGACCGATCAATTATGCTTCGGCATAATTGCGTCTGGAATCGATGCTTCACCAAGAACTACTTTCCGATTCCATGGCATCCGCCGGAGGCTTTACTTCTTTCAGCAAGTGTTTTGGTAGCGACAGGTACAGGTGGATACCCGCTGAAAAGTAACTAAACATTCATCTCACCACCAATAGATGTGAGACTTTTGCTGAAAGAAGTTATATTTATCACTTTCCTAATACATATTCCGCTAACACACTTTGAATTTTATAGATGTTAGTTGATTTATTAAAGTTTTTCTGAATCGGTAATTCACTACCTGAAACCCAAATTTTCAACTCTGCATCTAAATCAAACGTTCCCGCAGTTTCGACTGAAAAATGAAGAATACTCTTATATGGAATTGAATGATATTGCGTTTTCTTCCCAGTTACTCCTTGTTTATCGATTAAGATAAGTCTTTTATCCGTAAAAATAAAAGTGTCTCTTATAATTTTATAGGCATGTTTAATTGTTTCGTGAGGTGTTAATAAATCTTTAACTTCTTCCCGTAATTTTTCTAGATTTACTTCACTTGCATTACCTATTATCCCATCAAATAAACCCATTTTAATTCCTCCTCCAAATGTCCATTCTTCATTTAAAATATGAGATTATTTTTCCATAAATTCAATGTAAATCTGCTGCAGTTAACCTTTACCTACGTGTATTAGCATAAAACGTCAGGTTAGGCAGCTTAAAAAAGTAAGTACATTTAGATTTTTACAGAACAATCCCACATATACGTTCAATTTTGATTTTTAGACATTAAAAATACGCCCTCTTAAACAGTCGGCGCAAACTGTCTAAAAAAGGCGTTAAAATTTTCGCTACGTTACTGATACCACATACGGTTTCTAGAATCATTTTCCGAGTATCACCTAATCACCTTCTTTAAAAAGAGGGCAAGCACCGCTATAAAAGCAAATACCTGCCCGTTATATTACACAATAATCATTACTGATATAGACCATATGATAAGAACGAATGAGAGGGTAAGAAAAAAAGTGTTTACTTTAGTTTCTTTATCATTCTTAATTTTTCTAATTATATTTACAAGATTTAAACAAAAAACAATCCCTAAGAACGGCATTACAACAATACAAATAAACGCAAACAAACTAACCATCTAGATCACCCCTAATCACCTTTACTTTCCTTATTTACTTAAAATATCTTATGTTTAATTATACATGAAATCGAAAAAATATGGTTTCATCTACCAAAACTCATTGCAATCCTTTAACCAAAACTCAATACGGTTTTTATCCAACTTGTGTCGCCTGCCTTTCGATTAATTTCGCTAGTTGATACGCAATCTTTTCGATGTCAACTTCTTCACGGACGGTGAACTGATTGCCGGAGATAACTATTCCTCTGCCAAAGCCGTTTCCACCTTTCCCCTCCGAGTATTCCCGATTCTCACGCGCAGTTAAAACGCGTTCGCCTTTGCGGAAAAGCGCTGAGTAACCGGTATATGACACAGAATCTAATCCGCTGTAGTCAGAACTGCTATAAGCTTCTTATATATTTAATAATTTTATAAAAATAAAGGATGTGCTCTTTAGTTGATTGAGTATCGACTTTCAATAAACTTAAAATTCCTTTAACATACCAAAGTTCTAACGTTTGGTAGAACTCATTCAAATTAACCGAAACTTCATATTCTGCTAAAAATACTTGAGTGTATGTATCAATTTCCTCTAAATTCTGAGGTAAATATGACGCAAAAATTGCTACTAAATCAAAATATCTAGGTCCTTTCCGTGCCTCACTAAAATCGATGAAGCAAACATTACGTTCAGCAGTTAATAAAATATTCCACGTACCTAAATCTCCATGAATCCAATTCGTCTGATTATGATCCAACACCATTAATTTTTCAATTGATGGGCATAGTTCATCATAAATTTTTGGTAAGTTTTCATGTAAAAGTTCTTTTGTATCTATCCATAACCTATCTAATGCAAAACGATTATGACGCGCTGGTTCATAATGAAAATCCCTTAAATATTCTTGTAACATCTGATAAGTATTTAAAACCTTTTGCAAAGGAGCTTTTTCGTTTACTGAAGGTACGTAAATCTGTATTTGAAATAAAATTTTATCTATTTGAGTAAATGGCTCATCAAACTTTGAAGTTAAAATCTCACTCACAATGTTTTTATTTTTTGTTCTAATATGTTGTATAAGTTTATATTCAAAATAAGCCTGCTCTTTCGTATCAACGGATTTCAAAATATATTTTTCCGAAGTTTTTGTATGCAATAAAAAGGTTGAAGCTGTTTTTCCATTAGTCAATAAAGTTTCATTTGTAATTGTAGGTATATCAAATTCCTTTACTATTCCTAAAAAATAATCCATAAATTATCGCTCCTCTTCGCAAATTAAATTGGTTCTTAGTCAAATGTCGGGGTGTCATCTTTTAGCACACTAACCCAAATGAACTCCGATTTTTTTATACTTCAAATTTAAAAAGTGATCGCAGCGTCGAAAGCCATATGCATTCCGTTTCGTCACTTTTGGTAATCTCTACATTCTTTTTAATCGTGGGATATTCATGTTAAAATTCATTTGCACAGTTCACCTTCCTATTCTTGTTTCTCGACAATTCAAGTATATATAAATCAGTGAATCTGTGCTTTTTTTATGCGTGTAATTGTATGAATACCCCCAAAAATAATATAGAACTCCAAAAAAACACTTCCATGAATGGGAATTCCCCATAAATGAATGTGTTTCATAGTTTAATTCAATTAATTAACATTAAGTTATATGATCTCAGTAATTAGTCGGTATAAATCCAATGAATTCTCTCTAAATAAGTCCTATAATCCCTTGTAGCTCTAACCTTAACTCGCCATCATGTCGATGCGAATCTTGTCTGCAATCATGGCGATGAATTCACTATTTGTCTTAAGGGATAATACAAATTTAAAATTGAAATGTTGATATATCTAGGTTTTCGAACACTTTATTTAACTAAAGTTTCATTTATTTATTGGTAGTTAAATAGTTTCACATTATATACTATCTTCTATATAAATTTTAATACCACTACTCCTACCAAATTAATTACTACCCTTAAGATAAAATTCTCCAAAAAAAAGCAGAGCAATTGCCCTACCTTTTTAATGTTCTTAATTAAATATCTATTCGTATTTTGAAAGCGTCTTTTTCATTGCTTCTTTATCATAATTCTTATGTTCTAAATTTGAAACCCCTATCGCTTCTTCTACATGTTTATACATTTCATTAAATCCTTCATCAGTGGCAAAACCACCTCCACTTTGAATCGCCTTAGTCACACCATAAATAAGCTGTGTAGCTTTCAAAGCATCTAATATTTTTTTTTCTTCTTCTGTTGCATCTTCTTTATAAGTTGTAAAGTAATCTTCGAAAGCTTCATGGAATCCTTCGATATTTTTTTCTTCATTAATCGTATCTTTCATAAAGATAGCAAATTGTATTCCATTATTCCATACATCCTCACGTACATTTTCAGGTGCATTGCTTTTATTTCCACAGGCGCTAATAAAAATAGCTGTAATCACTAATAAAAAACCTACAGTAATTTTCTTCATTAAAGTTAAACTCCTATTTATTCTGATTAATACTCTTTAAGATTAACATTGAACAAGCAAATACCATACATACTACCGCTAACACAAAATAACTTGTTGCATATGTACCGTTGATAATGTAGTTATAGGCATCACCGCCAACGTAGACATTTTTACTAGAGCTTCTAAAACTATCATTGTTTTCATAAATACACAATTTATAAAAGCCCATGCTAATTGATACGATAGCGCCAATAAAACCTATAACACTAAAAAGCGTATATGGTGCTTTTGATTGTTTATTCTTATTCTGTTCATTGAATCTTTCCTCTAGTGACTTCTGAACTATTTCTTTTTCTTCCAAAACTACCACTCCTAAATATATTATAGAACTATATATTACCATAATATACATAATTACAGAATAATATTTCATATTTTTTTATATGCGTGTAAAAATTGGTAAGGGATATATAGAAGAAACTCAAATAAGGGTATCGTTATTTACCATCTAAAAGTGGAAGCAATACATCTTCTGACTGAACCTTTAACTCTATCAGCCCAACCTTTACAATCTCAGCGTTAATTACTTTATATATTCGCCCATGAATTGCTAGTGTACTATTCACTTGGAATCCCTCTCGGTTCTTAGCGTTATCTTGCACATTGATAACAAGCGTTTTAGTAGCCATTACAATGGAATCTTCATCCACTGTCATTTCCTTATAGCTAATCACAGCAGGCTCAGAGCGATCTATAACTGTTTCTGTTTTGTAGATTGGTCTACCCATAGCGTCAGTTCCTACTTTGATTTTTACAGTAGTAGTTGGCTCAATGACATAGTTGCAATATTCCACTAGGGCTTTATATTTGAACCCTCTCTGAACTACTACATCACCTGTCACAAGATAGTAACTATCGTTAATAGTAAAGTAATCGCCACGCTTGAATTCGTTCAAGGAATGAAAGTAAAACGTGCTGTTAGTTGACAGCGTAGCATTTGACATAAAGCCCTCTATTGTGCTTGGAGTAACAGTCAACTCATTCTTCATGTATGGTTGAACAAGCCTTGAAAACGTTTCTGTGAGTGTCTCAGCATCAAATAGTTTCATCTTACCCACCACCTACACATACAGCATGAACACATCTGAGTTATTATTTTCAGTTCTCATGGTTCTAACCTTATAATTTAATTGGTCAATACGCTTCATTAGGTTCTCGTGGAACTCACTGACTGTCATATCATCTATTTTTACGGCTTTCATCAGTGTTGGATTGTTAGCTACTGATTCAAGCATACCGAGAGCAGTAGAATAGATTGCCTTCTTGTCTGTCATAGACTGCGAATTGTACTCTGAATAAGCATCAAGACCGTTTTCAGCAAGATACATCATCAACTCATTCTGCTCAAGGTCTATACCTTTTGTTTCCAACTGTAAGCGCTGTAAATTGTTCATTTTCGATAATCACTCCAATTAATTCATTTTATATTCAATTTCAACTTCCAATAACCTTAGTTATGTAAACTGGAATAAGTAATAAACACTGATACAACAACATTCTTTAAATTTTACAGAAATGCTATTTATTCGACATTGATACATCAAGGTTTCTTCCATCTACATATCTGTAAGGCTATTGAAAATCTTGCATAAAAAACAACGATTTAATATATTAATATTTTTGTTCATTTTCCTCATTCGCTAACTGCATCAGCCGTTCCTTTATCCCTTTAGGCAACGGTACACCTATCCTAACTAGATTCTCAGTTATAGACAACCCTTCCATGCCGATATAGAAGTAAATAGCCATTGTTCTAAAGACTGGCACACCTGACGCTGTAAGTACGTCTAATAGGTTCGCTAAGACTATTACAATCATAATAGTGGCTTTCTTCAAGAAGCCGACAAAAGCAACCTTTGAGGATAGACGTTTTTGCACAAATGACACCATTACGCCTGTAACAATATCAATGACCATAAACGCAACAAGAACAGTCAATGATACATGCCACCCACCAATAAGGAAGGATAATGATGTTACTGTCAATGCTAGGATAGTGAATAAACTCATTTTCTCCATTGTTCATTCACCTCCAATACAATTGTTGTAACAGGCGTGAAAATTTGGACATACTCTCTCCAACTCTCCACACCCGAAAAAACACTATTTTTCACCAAAATAAAAACGCCTACATACAATAAAAATCTTTATGATTTCCTTTAAATATAGACACCTGTTTTATCCATCTTTATGATACCTTTTCAGCAAGGTGACTTGAGCCATCATGATTACTGTGTTCTACCTGTTCAAATGGTTTCACATCTTGTATTCGATTCATCTCAAGTGCAACATCATTCACGTAAGGTGACTGCTCAAGAACTGTTTCAGCGCTTAAAGCGCCCATTGCATGTTGCTTACTCATATTATCAATAATCTCAGCATGGTTAGATGGAGTGTTGTATTGGAAGTTAAACTCAAGCGTCATAAAATCATCTTCTGAAATATGAACCCCTTTGTAACTCAACAGCTTACAAACCTTTTCCCAACGCTCATAAAAGCCCTGCTTTAAGTATGTTTCATTTAATCCTGCTTTCGTATCTGCTAATGAGAACAGCAACTTAATACTCACCTCGGATAGATTGCTTACATCAGTTTTGTTCATGGAAACAGCAGGCGTTGAACTTACATCTAATAAAGCCTGTTGTAGCGTCTTGTAGACTAATTCAAAAGACTTTGAATCTAATTGGTTAGTTACCATTTTGAAGTCAGCACCATCATCAAGGTTTAAGCCTCCACCAACAATATTAGTAGGCAACGAGTCTTTAAGTTGCTGACCAACCACAACAGGAATAGGATTCATAAACTTATACATGCTGTCAACATACTTAGATAATACATCCTCCATGTTATCCAATATCCCCATATAATCATCTAACTCTGAGCGACCTTCTGTATCACTAAATTCATTGTTAGTCTTGTATAGGACAGGTAAGCCACTTAGATTAGCATACTGAGCAACTAGCTTTAATTCTCCACCTTCATTTGACCATTCTTGGACTAACTTATCAGTATAAATTGTATAATAAGCAATACCATCAAAGACATAATGCTCAACAAAGGCAATCATTTCCCCATGATGATTGAACACAGGTGTACCATCCTCTGCGTCAATAATTTTTGAATCAATTCTCCCTTTAGCATTAATGAAAAGGTATTCAGCTACCTGACCAAACTTGATTAATTTGTTTAGGATAATAACATTCTTATCATCAAAGCGACCTAGCTTATTTACTTTCAAAAATTGCTCAACCATTTTCTCAACTCCAATGATATTAACACTGTTCTTCAACAGGTATTGCGTTTGGAAGTTCAAAATAGTCTTAGCCAACTGAATCACAATCTTGCGTGGCTCAATTAACTGACCATTGTACTTAAATGAATCACGTTGTAGTATCTTGTGCTGACCATCTAAATATTTTTTCTTACTAAACACATCCTGCAAACGCACTTGGTTGTCATAAGAGTTTATTTCCTCTAAGAACCAAGTGGGATTACCTTTGTGCTTTAATTGTAAAAATCTATATAAGTCCATCTTCTTTTTCCTTTCTTATTAAAAATAAAATGCCACACCCTGAATGAGTATGACTGAAACTACTGTCTCTCGTACCAATCTCTGTCTTGATACACTTTAAGTTTGATAAAAATCCCTGTTCTGTCTGCGCTCTTATATGCTTAGCGTATAATATTACTTCTCAAACATCTTCATCTAAATTATACATTTACCAATTGGTACTTAATTATATCCTCACTATTGAAAGAAATATCTTAATGCAATCTAAAACTAATTCTTTATTGTTGTTCATCTTATCAGTACCTAATACAATTATATTTTTATTGTGAATCCTTCTAACCAAAATTTGTTTCATATATCATTTTCTCTTTACCTTAATAGCAAATGGTATAGAATAATTTAAATCAAAAGGATTTGAATACTATCGAATAGCTTTCTCTAGTTGAGCCAATTGCTTCCGCTTATATTCAATAGTTTCAACAGGAACAAAAGGAATCCCTTTTAGGTACATTGCTCTTAAAGAAAAAGCAATCTCCTTCTAACACTCTTTTAATCGCCTTCTATGAGATTCATTCTCAAAACCTAACTTATTCTTTTCATTGGACAACCGTTGCTCAATTATGCTTGTTTAAACTATCACGATACTTTTTAAATGCTTCCATTTTGCGATTCTCCTATACATACCATTTATTTATTTTCATGCCTTGAATAGCCAATGCTGTTGAAATAACGCTATCATCGTGGTGCAATTCACTATTTCCTCGCTTATTTCCTAAGCGACCATTTGTTTCAACGAACATCTGCATTTGCTGTAAGGTTGTCTTACATTCGATATTGATAAGCCCAAGCTCAAATTGCTCTTTCATATCACTTATCATTATCGCCTTTGTTTTTTCAGAAGTGATAAAGCCTATTTGCAACTTCTTCTTTCCTCGTTCATCAAAGGTTTTCATCTTATACATATTAAGATAGCCACGCTCTTTGCGTAGGCGTTCAATAACAGGTAAACCATATGAATTACGTTCCACTGTCAAAAAGGCATAGTTATAAAAAATCCCCAAGTCATAGATAACCTGAGCAAATTCATAGACTGCAATCTTATTATGGTAGAAACTTATGACTTGATGTCCTTCTGAATCAAATGCAGTAATTGTTGAGTAGTCATTTCCTGAGCCACTCGCTGTATCGACTCCAAAATAATATTTCATATTGCGCTCAGGATATTTGAAAAGGTCTAAGCCTTTACCAATGTATTTTCGAACGCTCTCAGGTATTTCTGACAGCACCTCATTTTTAGGTAACGGCTCAATTGCATAAGAAAGCCTAGTTAATACCTTATGTTGATCAAATACACTTCTACCTGTAGAAACAAAAGAATCAAAGGGATTTGAGGGGTACTCTTGCATAAACTGCTGTTCATTTTCCATGTCCTGAACCTTCCATCTTCTCCACATTAATTGCCTTAAGGTTGCCCCCGCTGTATATAGGGCTACTTCATCTTCTTCTAAGCCATCAGAAGCAAGACGCTTGCCACAATTGGTCGCTTTATACCAACGCTCGGCTTCATCATAGTCATGGGCAAATTGCTTTTTGTATAGCTTGTGGTAAAAAGGAATGAAATAAGGAACATACTTAGACTTACCTTTGAGGGCTTGCATATACAGGCGGTAGAAATGGTTGCTTGTACCATTGGAGGTTGTTTCAATTGTTAATTGGCTCTCAGCCCCTTTTGCAAGGGATTGTTCAACCGAGAGTAGTTGAGTTTCCTGTGACGCATAAAAAGCAAACTCAGATAAATGAACATAGGTGTATGTTGAACCACGCCCAATATCTTTGTTCCCCGCTGTAACACTTGATATTCTTGAACCATTAGTGAACAATAGCTCGCTTCTGTTATCCCTGCGAACCTTCGGGAATACATTAGGGAATTTTTCTCTTGGAACAGCGTCATTCATTTGCTTCAACTTTTCAAAAAGCGCTTTTGCTGAATCACCCTTATAACTCACAATTAAGATATTTTCGTTAGGCTTGGTTAATGCTCTCCATAATGCCCTAGCTAGCACAAATGTTGAAATACCTGCTTGCCTTGCTTTACCAATCACAACAAAGCGATTCCCTAGCATAAGATTTTCAATTTCTTGCTGTGCTTCATTGATTTCAAATTTAATGACCTGATTTTCGTTGTCTGTAATAAAAATAAAGTTCTTAGCAAAAAGTGGGAACTCACTAAGAACTTTTTCAAGTTTATTTGATTTAGTTGCCATGTGCTACATCACCAATTCATCATAAGCATTGCTTTCTTGTGGCACATAGACCTGAGTAGCCTTAAACTCTTTATTAAATGCTCTGACCTGCTTTTGAAGGTCTAATAAAAGCTTAATAGCCTTTTCATCACCTTCAGTGGCTCTTTCTGCTGTGACTTGATAAATTTGCTCTAAATCATTCGCCATGCGTGATTCAAGATACAAATTAGTCAACATCAGATACTCAGAAGATTTCTCCCACTTCTTCATGTGGTTCAATGTTTTCACATCTAATTTTTGACACAATGCTTCTTCTGAGAGTTCTTCAGTGCGATTAACATATAGGTCAAACCTCCATTTAAAGTATTCCCTTTTCTTGTATGGAACTGCTTCAAGTGCTTTGTAAATATCCATAAATATCAGTCCTCTCTTTTAGTGATATTCAGTGTTCATTTCATCCCTGTTTTGGATGTAAAGTTTTGCATTTTCAATATGTCTATCAACAATTTTAAACTCATTGCCATACTCATCTATTAAATAGTCTTGTTTTTTTAGTTTCTTAATGCGGTTTTCCCCTGCTCTCAAGACTCTTTTTTCAATGTCAGTTAAACCTACTTCTTTTTTTTGTTTTCGCAGGTCTAAAACAGCAACATAATCCTGTTCAATAGGGAATACATCTTCACCATTTTCATCTTTAAATTTGTTGAATCGCTGCTCTGTTTCCTTCAACTGTTCTACAGTGATATGCTCTAGGTCTGTTTCTTCTTCAACTACTTTTTCAGCATACTTTTTCTTAAACGAATGATGTGTAATTTCATCATCTTCAAAAGGTGTTGTTCTATATTGGTTGGTGTTTTGCTTACCTGTATCGTTGTAATCACCAATATTCTTGTGAATTAGACCTGCTTCAATTGTTTCATTTACAGCTTGGACTGCTGTTGACTCTGAACAATTTAAAATCATCGCCCAACGTGATTTAGAACAAGTAAAAATACCATTCTCACTGTTAGCCCATCTATAGGTAGTAAGATATACATATAATTGGCGAATGTCTGTAAGTTCATTGAACACATCAAATTTAAGTTGTGTATGGCTTATATCTTCAAATTCCACTAATTCAGCAATAAGAATGTCATTAGCATTAAATTCATCCACAAGCTCACCATCAATACTAGTAAATCTAATGACCTTCTTATCTCTCAAAGAAATAAGAGTATCTTTGATTGCTTTAACTGCTCGCTTTTTGTTGCTTGCAAGTTCAATTTGTCCTTTGGCATGAAGCAATGAAGCTGAAATATAAATATTCTCTCTATAGTCCCTACTTATTGAAAGTAACGAATAGACATATAGCTCCTGCGGTGTTAGTTGAAACTCATTTCCATCTGAAATAAGTTGATTGTTAATCATAATAAATTCCATCATGTAAAAACTCCTGTGTGATTGTATTTTTATTAGAAAAAAGAAGTCACCTTCTTGGTAACTACCTAGTTAATTTTCTTATATTTATCTAATGCTCGCTGTAGTTCATCAGTTTTCTGATATACTGTGTAAATCGCATTATCCTTAATGCTTCTAGCTTTTATGATATAAGAAATTCCTTCTTCTTTTAGATAGATTGAAAGTTTCTTTGTGAAGCAAAAGAAAAAGTCTTTTTCAGTTAAGTTTGTCATTTTATAAACTCCTATCTGCTTATTTGAACACTTAGTTTTTCAGAATAAATTCTTTGTATTTCTGTACTTTGTTTGCTTCCATAGCTACTTTGTTATTCTCATATTTTGAGAGCAAAGCGATTGAGCAACCAATGTGCCTAGCAATATCAGATAGCCTAATTTGCTTCCGTCTACGCATTAAGAACAGCTCTATTTGTGTCAAGGTCTTACTTCCTTTCTTCAGTTAAAAATTTTCATGAAATGAATTGAAAAAGACACTCCCATTTCTGAGAGTGTCTAAGGGATTATTAACCCTGTGTTAATACTGCAATTGCTTTCTTTGAACCAACCTTTAAAGTTGCTTCTGCAATTACTTGACCTTTCACTGAATCACCTGTTTTTGCAAGTGGTTCAAAGTGTGGCTCACGCAAATATGCTACATCAACATAAGTGTCATTGAAGAACACAACTTTGTCAGCAGGAACATGTTTTGATAAAACAAATTTTACTGAACCATAATTAGTGTTAATTTCATCTACTAGTAAGCCAAATGATGTTGTCACATGGTTGTAAGAGTAGTTATCCTTATAGATAGCGTCAATTTTTTCTTTAATATCAGCATTTACAAAGGCATATACTTGACCTTCTGCTAAATCCTGATTCCAAAGATTACGCATAACTTGCTTAATTGCATTTTCATCAATCGGAGCTGTTACAGCATTAGTAGCATCAGCCATTTCAATTAGACCTGATAATTGGCGTTTAAACGGTGTTTTTGAACCATCTGCTCTAAGACCATTAATAAATTTCTTTTCCATGTTAACTTTTAACTCTAGTAAACGGTCAGCAACTTCTGCTGAGAACTGAGTTGATTGCATTGCTTCTGCTGTACCTGATACCTGAACACCCTTCTTGAAAATCTCAAGGATATTACTTAGTTCCGCTCTAGCAGATTCATAGAATACTGTTGTGTCTGCTCCTTCAACCGCTGAAATATCTTCATCATTAGATAGTGAGTTTTCTCGCCAGGAGTACACATTGCTAAGTGCTTTTTCAATATTGCCTTTAGCCATAAGTAATGATGTAAAGGGTGTTGCCTGAACCCCAATTACTGCAATCTCATTTGCTAATGAAACGCGTTCTGATTCTGTAAATGATTGTGATTTAAACATTAATAATTTCCTTCTTCCCGTTAATTTGTTTTACTTAAATATTTTTGTGAACTTACTAGCAATCATGCCTTTAGCGTCACCATTTTTCTTGTGAGCTGTATAGTCATCTTGCTTAGCAACTTCCTTAGGCTTAAAGCCCATATCAAGTTTTACTTCATTTATTAACTCTGTTAGAGCGTCAACTTTTTCTATTGGCGTTTTAGCAAGACCAAACGTCTCTACAAATTCCTTTGCAAAACCAAACCCTCGTTCTTCAAGCTGTAGCTGTAATCTTAGATTTTCTAATTCAATTTTTTCTCGCTCTAAACGCTTGGTTTCTTTTTGTAGCTCCTGCTTTTCTTGTTCCAACGGATTTACATTCTGTTCCTGTTCAGTTACTTCAACTTCCTCAGTAACCTCAATAGATTCTCTTTCAATGGCTTCTGCTGTTTGTAAATTTTCCATTAATAATCTCCTTCTGATTTGATATTTTCCGTATTTCTACAAACTAAAAAAGCCAATAAGCAACTGCTCATGGCTTAATTGTCCATCACTCCATATAGACCCTTAGAACGTCATATTGAGCGTTATGAGTAAACCACTCATAAAAATCTCCATCTGAATCAGCAGATTGAATTATTTGCGCTCATAAGACTTCACAGGTCGTGTTCCAAGCTGTCACTCATTCAATAGATAATATGAACATGCTCAGTTAAAGATTTGAATAATGACCAATAAAAAAAGGACTACAATTAGTAGCCCTCAAACAATGGTGATAAATACGTTCAGTAGTTATCAATTTTTTGATTATTTCTGAAATTATACTAAGGCTCTAGTAAAACCTCAACAAATCAAAAATTCAAGAGGAAAATTATCTCCTCTTATAAGGAACAGTTTGTACGCGAAAAGTGTGACTTTTGAATTCAGGTCATCTCCAAGAGTCATACTTATCCTGAACACGCTTTAATCTTTTTTTGAAGTTGCTTTCCTCCAGCCCCATCAATCTAGCAAAGTGGCGTTTGTTAAAGTCGATAATTTCGCCATTTTGGTTAAATGTAAATACATCTGTTAGCTTGCTGTCCAAAGCCAGTTGCAAGTGATTTAGCAACCCATTTGTAAATTCCTTTTGCCTTTCCGACAAATTTAAGAAATCAAACTTAAATATCTTACGAAAGTTTGTTTGATTTTTGAGTAACTTCATATCACTTTGATTGATAAAATAACGTTCTCCATCTATATTAAACTCTCTAGTACCTGTTGCTTTAGCAATCTCACGATATATTTTTTTGTTAATACCATGATTGATATACTTTACAATCTCTTTGTCCGTTTTCGTTGTATCGACTTTAGGGATAATTTCATTTAACACTCTTTTTAAAGGCTCAACTGTCTCAGCAATCTTTTCAGCTTTTTCTTTTTTGACATACGGTAATACCCTTAATATGTCGTTAAAGCACTCATAAAACTCTTCATGTTCTACTTGCTTCAACAATTTATCAGGTATCTTATCAAAGTCATCAACATGATAATACTCGCCAATCTGTGACAAATAGTAATAAATATAGTCTGTGGCTTTCATGTCATCATGTGTTCTCTCAATATTTGACAGATACTTTTTGTACACATACTTTGCGTATCGTTGTTGTAGCGAATTGATATAGATTGCTATATAATCCTCTGCAACTTCTGCCTTTGCTTTTCGTTTCGTCTTCATGTAACTGTACATATACTTTGTCACCAAATGAAAGGACAAATCATATTTAATATTTGCGCCCATGCTTATCAGCTCTGTTGCTAAGTCATATTTGCCTAATTTGTGTTGTTCTATTTTTTGTTTTAAATCCATTAAAAATGCTCCTTTTAATTTATCGTAATTATTGTTCTCTAGTTCTCATTATATATTATTTCACCAACTCTTTTCCCGAAATTAATTATCGAAATATTATCATCACAAAAATATTAGTAATACTTTTTTCATAAAAAAACATCTACAAAAAATAGGTACTTACACTGCTTCCCCCGAGAGAATGGTACTCATCCTCGCCATCAAATCACTAGAATTAACTGCTCTCCTTCTGACTTAATCTCGTCTTTGTCGTCTTGTAATAAAGAATATATTTTGGAAATCCATAAAACTCATTTGTTCAATCAAAATTAATCTATGCAAGTAAACTAGGACGCAAGCCCGTCAATAGTTTTTTCTTTAACCCTATTTATTTCTTTATAATAGTTTCTTTCTTTAAACTTGTTATAATGCGTCCCAATTAAGTATACTTTTTAGACACTCTTATCTAAAAACTGTCCCGAATTGGTACATTTCTTATAGACTAGGGTCTAAATACTGTACCAATTTAGTACACATTTACGCCCTAAGAGCATTTAATGCTTGTCAATCGTTCAAAAGTAACTGCCTTGTTTTCAAATATACTTCAAGGAAAAAGACAGACACACTTCATAGCTCCATTAATCCTCATTCGTTGAACCCGTATCTTTTACTTTTACCCTGTTTAAACCTGAACTTCAGTTCTACACATCTACTATCCGCTTCTGCCCCCGATAATTCCAATTAGCTAGCCTGACAAGCGCCATAAATACTTATCCCACTATTTTATGGAACATATTTAAATTATATTGTATGATGTGTTCTGCGTAGCGTAGCTTAGCCACTCAGACCTTCCACTCCTGACCTTTAACGGAGTCACCACCAATTCACTCAAAGCGAAACAAGGAACGCTTACATAGAGTCCAAACGATAATTATTACTTAAGCTATCGTACAAACCTGTCAATTTTAGTTTGAAAACATGTTACTAGACTTTCACGTTCGACTACCGAAAATAAGCACACTTAGATAAATCTAGACATTGAATCTTTTTTCGAATATGCTGAAAATAGCTTTACATTGGTGTGTATGCTTTTTGCTTTACAGTAGTTATATTTATTAAAAGTCGTTAGTGTTCCCTGCACTAACGACTTTTTTATTCAATGATTTTCTATTATTTTCTATTGCAATTTCTCACATCGTCACTAGGACAATATGAGAACGCACTAAGCCTAATGCCTGTTTATACTCGCTTAGTCGAGTTATCTATACAGTTTTTTGTCCTGTACTTTATCGCTTTCAATTTTAACTGTTTTCACAATCTCAAAGCTTTCTAATTCTACTCAACGTTGCAAAATTGTATTTCGTAAATGAAAAGTGAGCCACTTCACAATTGAACAGTCAGTCCATTTCAGTGGACAAGTTAAATGTCACAGCATATTTTTCTGTGGGCTTTACATGGAGCCTCTACGGGCATAATTCGCACTTAAAAGCCGTTGTATCAGTAATTTAACGCCCGCACCAGGGTATCATGCCCGCCACTAGCCGAGGTGTTCTTCCGGAAAAGACAGACAGTGTAAAGTGGCTCACTGACTCAGTTAACAATTGGCTCAAAATTAGGTTGCGATATACACAAAATCACAATTTTCTTCAATGAGGTAACATTTGACGTTATTTCGTAGTTAAATTTGGATGAATAGATAAACCAACACTTAAACTCTCACTGTAGCTTCAAAATTATTACATATAATCTTGTTCCTCTGCTTGTAGGAAATAGATATGATGAATTTGAAATTTCTATCTCAAAGTTGTATCCAACGTCTTAAAACGACTGATATTTTAATTTATGTCCTTACTTAGTATTTTTGACAAGAATAGATTTTGTTTTGAAATTTGTAAGATTGTAAGCACCAAGCATTAATTTAATTTGGAAGCAGTTTTTCTGTTTATGCTTTGGCTTAATCTGTTCTACTGTTTACATTGGATTAACTGTTATCTCAAGTTAAGATTTCAAAAAGTTAAAGAATACTTTCAAATCCTTGTATAATTCGCTATTGTCGTATTCTACATAGGCTTTTGAAACAGCGTACTTTCCCGCTCTCGGAAGTAATGATGTATTGTCAAACATGAGAAAATTTCACCTTCCCTGCATCCTCAATTTTGAACTCTTGTACCATGAAATTTCTGAATAGCATTAAGGTCTGTTCATAAAATGGTTTTTGGTGAAAGATGTTTAGCTCACAATGCAATATAAAGGGATCCAACTGTAATCAAATAGATCTTACGCAAAAAAAACACACCTCCATCAATCGAATTTCCGTAAACTCAACAAATGAGTGTGCGTTAATACTTACCCGCTTATATTTAAAGGTTCAAAAAGTGATTTATCGGTAAATAAATCTATAATATATCAACTATAAGTCCTGTAATCCCTTGTAGCTCTAACCTTAACTCGCCATCATGTCGATGCGAATCTTGTCTGCAATCATGGCGATGAATTCACTATTTGTCGGCTTCGATTTTAAATGATGTACCGTATAACCAAACATCGACGAAATCGATTCATAATTGCCACGGTTCCACGCGACTTCAATGGCATGACGAATCGCACGTTCAACTCGTGATGGCGTTGTATTGAATTTTTTAGCAATTTCTGGATATAAAATTTTTGTCACAGAGCCTAATAACTCGATATCTTCGAACACCATCTGGATAGCTTCTCGCAAATAAGAGTAACCTTTAATATGAGCAGGAACGCCGATTTCTTTAATAATGGCTGTAATCGTGCTATCTAATTGATGTTGATTTAATTTTTGAGGTGCCGCTGGTTGTAAAACACTTGTCTTTTTAGGAAGTGAAGCCTTCTGCCCAGCACAATGTAAGATCTTTTGAACCAATTGATCAAATTCAAATGGCTTTAGCATGAAATAGGATGCACCTAAGTCTACAGCCTGTTTCATCACATCTTCTTGGCCAAAAGCAGTTAACATTATAACTTGAATTGATGACATTCGTTCATTTTGATACATCGACTCTAAAACAGCTAACCCATCAAGGTGCGGCATTATAATATCTAGAAGCAAAATATCTGGTGTGAATTCTTCTAGCATTTGTAAACAAACTTTCCCGTTTGAAGCAGTTGCAATTATTTCAATTTCAGGATGCCCTTGAAAATACTGCTCCATCGTTTTTAACAACTCACGATTATCATCTGCAATCGCTACTTTAACCTTTGTCATTTAAATTCCTCCTTTTGAACTGTGCTTTGAATTACCCCAAAGCGTCACCTATCCCCTAATGCAATTTTTGCACACTTTGGAATTTTCGACATTTTTGGTTTAAAAACCTTTTCAATTTCCAAAAATGAGTATGTAGTCCGATACTTTCTTTTTATATCGACAAGTTATGATAAATACCTGCAAAGCTTCGAATGCTTATATCATTTATTTTAGTGAAAAAACGGAGATAAAACTACAGTTTTTTTAAAGTGTCGCTAATCACTTCATAAATAAACGAAATACTTGATGAACAAGATATTTTTATGAAAGAATGGAGCTACCTTTTTGGCAGCTCCTTCGTTTAAGATGATTTTTTTAACATTTCTGCTACTGTAAGCGCTGCTCCCTTTTTTGGCTCCTCCACAAACATATGTGTAACTGCACCTACAAAAAGACCGTCTTGAATGATAGGACTGCCACTCATCCCCTGCAAAATACCACCTGTTTTTTCAATGAGCTTTTTGTCAGTTACTATGAATTCAAGGCGTTCATTTTCAACCTTGGTAATTTCAATTGAAAAAGTTTCTACCTTACTGCCCTTAATCGCAGTATAGATTTCAGCCTTCCCTGTTTTTATATCCTTTTCATGCATAATTTCAATTGCTTTTGGCAAACTTTGTTGATAACCGTCTTCCCAACGGCCGAAAATTCCATAAACCGTATTTTTATCGATACTCCCTAATCGATTATGGTGTTTTTCAATGGAGGATATTTTATAGCCAGGCTGACCAGGTATGCTTTTACGAATTTGTTGAATCGAAGCTAAAAAAATGGAGCCAGCATGGAAAATAGGGGCTTCTTGTAACGTTGAATCAACGATTTGGTGGCCTAATGCACCGTAATTTTTTGTCTCTGGATCAATGTATGTCAATGTTCCTACTCCATCTGTTTCATCTTTTAGAAAGGAAATAACATGTTCTGCTTCTTGCTCCTGTAAATCAAGTGTCATTTCTTTTCCTTCACTTTTTATCGTCCATTTCTGTTGTCCTTGCCGAGCAACAGCTTTTTTGGCATCTACAAGTGTTTTTACTGTAATATCATTAATTTTTTCAATTACAGCGCCTCCTTTCATCCACTGATTGGAAGCTAACAGCACATCATGTGCTACAAATACATGTGATAGCTGAAGTTGAATACCAATTGCTTCGCCCATCGGAATTAGCTTTTTTACGGCAAAAGCCTTTACGGGCATGAATAATAAAACGATGAGCATAGGCAAAATGACAAATTGACGCCAACGACGATACATACGACACCTCCTTTTTGTTTTTGTCTTTTTACTATGTGTTTTTGTGGCGTTCTTATAAGCGGTAAATATTTGCGCAAAAAGAAAAAACCCAGAAACAACGAGTGTTTCTGGATTCTTTTGCTATCTCATTTGTTTTTTTCGTGCATTAGCCATTTTTAAAAGCTCTGTGGCGTGTTGCAAAGTTAAATCTGTAATTTCCGCTCCAGATATCATGCGACTGATTTCTTCAATACGAGCATTCGTATCTATTTCCAGCAATGACGTAAATGTTCGATCATGCTCGACTTCTTTTTTAATAAAATAGTGATGATCGGCCATCGCAGCCACTTGCGGTAAATGCGAAATACATAAAACTTGAGAATTAACAGATATTGCAGCAATTTTTTCTGCGATTGCTTGTGCTACACGACCACTTACACCAGTATCTACCTCATCAAATATAATAGATGTTATGCCATTTGAGGATGAGAAAATTGTCTTTAACGCAAGCATCATACGCGATAATTCTCCACCAGAAGCAATTTTCGGTAAAGATTTTGGCGGCTCACCTACATTCGTAGAAATATAAAAAATTACTTGGTCTTTACCATTTGCATCAAAGTAAGGCAATTCATCAAAATTTACAATGAATTTTGCTTTTTCCATATGTAATTCACGTAGTTCGGCCATAATAGCTTCACTTAAATTATGTGCAGCGTCCTTTCGAACAGTAGAAAGTTCTGCAGCAAGTTCATTTAATACTGCTTCCATTTCCAATACTTTTCGTTCTTTTACTTGTAAAATTTCGTCTCGATTTAAAAGCTCATTTAACTCGGTTTTAATTTTATCGTAATACGCTAAAATCTCTTCAACTGTTGAACCATATTTGCGCTTCAAATTTTGTATTAAGGCTAAACGTTGCTCAACTTCATTTAATCGAGCCGGATCAAATTCTAATTCATCCAATACATTTTTGACCTGGTAAGCAGCATCCTGTAATGCATAAAATGCAGTCGTGACAGATTCCGATGCTTCTTTAAATTGCTCGTCAATTGTCGCAGCATCCTCTAATGCACCCATCGCATTGCCAATCCAGTCAAGGCCTTTAGAATCACCTTGAATAGCTTCATATGCAGCACTCGAGCGTTCGAAAATCTTATTGAAATTCATTAAACGGCGACGTTCATCCAATAACTCATCTTCCTCGCCAAGTTTTAAATTGGCATCCTCCAGCTCTTTCATTTGGAATTGGTACAAATCAATACGTTGCGCCATTAACTGTTCGTCAATCGAAATCGAAGCTAATTCTTTTTTTAATGAACGATATTCTTCGTATTTAGAACTGTACAAATTTTGAATAGGTGTCAGTTGTTCCTCGGCAAAATGGTCCAGTAAATAGATATGCTGTTTCTCATCCATAAGCTCTTGATTTTCATGCTGTCCATGAATATCGATGAGGCTAGATCCGATATCACGTAGTACAGATAATGGCACAAGTTTTCCGTTTACTCGACAAACACTTTTTCCAGTATCATTTAAATCACGGCGCAAAATAATGGTATCTTCTTCTATTTCTATGCCTGCCTCTTCAAGTTTTTTATAAACAGGATGCCCAGAACTTGAAATTTGAAATAAACCACCTAATTCTGCCTTTTTAGCTCCATGACGAATAAATTCGGAATTCCCTCGGCCGCCAGCAAGTAAATGCACGGCATCGATAATAATTGATTTTCCTGCACCCGTTTCACCTGTTAAAACTGTTAAACCATCTGAAAAACTAACTGTTAAATCCTCAATGATGGCAAAGTTTCGAATACTAAGCTCTCTTAACACAAATTGTCACCTCTGTATCAAATTACCCTGCTATTTTATAGCATGTCTAATAAGCGATTTTTTGTATTTTCACGCTCATCTTCGTTACGACAAATAATTAAAATAGTATCGTCTCCAGAAATAGTACCTAAAATTTCAGGCCAATCTAAATGGTCAAGTAGTGATGCAATAGCATTGGCATTACCAGGAAGAGCCTTCATTACCAAAAAGTGTGATGCACCATCAATGCTGACAAAAGCATCGGCTAACGCACGGTGTAATTTTTGTATTGGATTGAAACGTTGGTCTGCGGGCAAGCTATATTTATAGCGTCCATCCTGTAAAGGTACTTTCACAAGATGAAGCTCTTTAATATCACGTGATACTGTTGCTTGTGTCACATTATAGCCTGCATCCTTTAAAAAATCGACTAAATCATCTTGTGTTTCAATTTCATGATTGGCAATAATATCCCGAATTCGTATATGCCTCTGTCCTTTATTCATGTCGGTCACCTCTTATAAATAGTTGAATATTTGTATATTTACACTACCATTTTAAACATAAAAGCACAAGAAAAAACACGGCTCTGTAAATGAGCACGTGTTATTTTAGTGCACTATGCGCTTCTTCAACGAGTGCATTAAAAGCTGTATACGCAGGAATTTCTTCATTACCTATAGGATTCACTAAATGGAATAAAAATTCAATATTTCCCTCGCCTCCTGTAATTGGCGAAAACGAAGCATCCTTAACGACAAAGCCAACCTCTGTCGCCATTGCAGCAGTTTTTTCTAAAACTTCTAAATGTACTTTTTTATCACGAACAATGCCTTTTTTACCGACATTCTCTTTCCCAGCTTCAAACTGAGGCTTCACCAATGCCATTACATCGCCACCTGGCATTAACAATGTTTTTAAGACAGGTAAAATAAGCGATAATGAAATAAAGCTAACATCAATTGTAGCAAAGTCTGGCAAGCCCTCTGTTAAATCTGGCGCTGTCGTATAACGGAAATTTGTTTTTTCCATGACAGTTACACGTTCATCAGAACGGATCTTCCATGCTAGTTGGTTAGAACCAACATCTAATGCATAGCAATGTCTTGCACCATGCTGTAATGCGCAATCTGTAAATCCTCCTGTAGAGGAGCCAATATCAAGCATTAGCTTCCCCTCTACAGACATATCAAAAATTTGTAGCGCCTTTTCAAGTTTCAAGCCGCCACGACTAACATATTTTAAATCAGAGCCTTTTACTTGTAGTGGTGCATCTATAGCAATTTTTTCTCCCGCCTTATCAATGCGAGTTTCATTAGAAAAAACAAGCCCTGCCATAATAGAGCGCTTTGCTTTTTCTCGCGTTTCGCATAGCCCACGCTCTACAAGTAAAATGTCTACACGTTCTTTTGGTTGTTTTGTCATTATTTATTCAAACCTACTTGTTGTTTTTGTTGAAGTAACACATGCAGACGTGCCACTGTATCCTCAGCCGTCATATGAATTTCAGCGAGAAGCTGATCTACATTACCATGCTCAATAAAATGATCAGGGATTCCCATACGATCAATTATTGCACTTAAATAGCCATGGTCATGGGCAAATTCTAATACACCACTACCAAAACCACCTTGCAGTACCGCCTCTTCAATCGTCAAAATTGGTTTACGGCTTGTTAATATACGGTGAAGTATATCCTCATCCATTGGTTTAATGAATCGTGCATTGACTACTTCTATCTCAACACCTTGCTGCGCTAAAATATTGGCTGCTGCCATTGCCATAGGAATCGTCGTACCAAAGGTTAAAATCGTTGCATCCTTACCTTCACGTAACACTTCCCAGCTACCAATTGGTAACGCCATAAGCTCATCATCTAACGGAACGCCTATACCATTGCCTCGAGGATAACGTAATGCAATTGGACCGCCATCATAGTCAATGGCTGTTTTCACCATATGCTGACCTTCATTTTCATCTTTTGGCATCATAATTGTCATATTTGGTATATGACGAAGGAATGCAATATCAAATACGCCTTGATGTGTTTCACCGTCTGCGCCAACTAAGCCTGCACGGTCAATTCCTATAAAGACATTTAGATTTGGACGTGCGATATCATGTAGTACTTGGTCATAGGCACGTTGAAGGAATGTTGAGTAAATGGCTAAAAACGGCTTCATGTTTTGTGTCGCTAAACCTGCCGCCATCGTTGCTGCATGTTGTTCAGCAATCCCTACATCAAAGAAACGTTCTGGGAAATCCGTTTGAATCCCTTGTAATTTTGAACCTACTGGCATTGCTGGGGTAATCGTGACAACGCGTTTATCCTCATGAGCAATTTTGCGGACAGTCTCAGCAATCAAGCTACTCCATGCTGGACCTTTCACCTCAGACTTTACAAAGGCACCGTTTTCAATTTTATACGGACCTGTCCCATGCCAATTACCAATTGTATCATCTTCAGCAGGTTTATAACCTTTGCCTTTTTTCGTAATGACATGAACGAGCACTGGGCCTTTCACTTTTTTAGCTTGTGATAATGTTGACTCAAGAGCATCGAAATCATGTCCATCAATCGGACCAAGATATTTAAAGCCTAGCTCCTCAAAGAACACACCTGATACTACTAAATATTTTAAGCTATCCTTTAAGCGCTCAGCAGTTGTAGCAAGCTTACCGCCTAGCACTGGGATCTTATTAATGAGCGATTCCAGCTCTTCTTTAGCTTTTGAATATTCTTTAGCTGTACGAAGACGCCCTAGTACACTGTGTAGCGCTCCGACGTTTGGAGCGATTGACATTTCATTATCGTTTAAAATGACAATCATATTTGTTTTAGCATGGCCGATATGGTTTAACGCCTCCAGCGCCATACCGCCTGTCAAAGCTCCATCTCCAATAATTGGTATCACGAAGTTTTTTTCTTTTTTGATATCTCGTGCTGCTGCCATACCCATGGCTCCTGACAAAGATGTCGAGCTATGACCTGTCTCCCACTCATCATGTTCACTCTCCACACGCTTTGGAAAACCACAAAGCCCTTTGAACTGACGTAATGTATCAAATTGATTTGCACGACCTGTCAAAATTTTATGCACGTAAGCTTGGTGGCCAACATCCCATAAAAACTTATCTTGTGGACTGTCAAACATTTTATGGAGCATAATCGTTAGCTCCACAACACCTAGGTTCGGTCCAATATGACCACCCGTGACAGAACATTTTTCGATTAAGAAGGTACGAATTTCTTGTGCAAGTCGCTCAAGACCCTTCTTATCTAAGCTTTTTAAAAAGGCTGGACTAGTTATATTATTAAAATCCACCTTTCTCACACACCTTTTCAATAAATTATTCACCGTAATTGTGTTTCCACTATTATAACAGTGTTATTAATATGCTAAAAGTACGAACACTTTATTGTTTGCACATTGGCAAACGCCTTCACCTATTCTAGCATATTATGTGCCTTTAACGCCTCGTTTTTCCCCTAGTTTTTACGATGTACAATATAGGCTGCAAACTCACGTAATAAGCTGGCATCTACTTCCAATTTATCTAGTGCGTTAATGGCATGCTGATAATGCTCAGCAAGCTTTTCTTTTGCCCCTTCTAAAGATAATAGAGCTGGGTATGTGCTTTTGTCACTTGCTACATCTTTACCTGCAGTTTTACCTAGTTCTTCTGTAGTACCCTCAATATCTAAAATATCATCTTGAATTTGGAAGGCAAGACCAATATGATGCGCATATTCCTTTAAAGTTTCGCGTTCTTCTTGCATTACATCAGCTAACACGGCTCCCGCTTCAATACTAAATCGTAATAGAGCGCCCGTTTTATTGATATGGACATGCTCAAGCTCAGCTATGTTTAACTGACGCTTCTCACCTTCCATATCGAGTACTTGACCCCCAACCATACCTTCTGCACCAGCTGCTTTACTTAACAGATTGACTAATTCAATGCGTTTTTCAGCTGATACATCCATGCGTGCTAAAATGCCAAACGCAAGTGTATTTAATGCATCGCCTGCAAGTGTCGCTAATGCTTCACCATAAACTTTATGATTTGTTGGCTTCCCTCTACGGAAATCATCATTATCCATACTTGGTAAATCATCATGGATTAATGAATACGTATGGATGACTTCAACTACAGATCCTACCGTTAAACCATCCTTCAAACCCTTATTGTAAAGTTCAAGAACAGCCAATACGAAGAGTGGGCGAATACGTTTACCTCCAGCTTTTAATGAATAAAGCATTGATTCTTTTAAATTGGCTGGTGCATCAATTTTCTCGACTAGTGCAAACATTTCAGCTTCAACTTGAGGTATGTTGCTTTCAATAAAATGTTTTAATTGCTCGTTCATTTTTTAGTTCTCTCCCTTTAGTGGATCAAATGCCGTAGTCTCACCTGTCTCTTGGACAATAGAAATTAACTGCTCCTCAGCATGTTGCAGTTTGCTATGGCAAAATTGTGATAGCTCCATACCTTGTTTATATAAATCAATCGCGTTTTCTAGAGGCACATCACCTTGCTCTAACTGACGGACAATTTCCTCAAGTGCCGTCATTGCATCTGCGAAAGTTTGTTGTTTCTCTGCCACAATTATTCCCCCTCATTTTTCGGCAAGATCTTTACCACATCAGCAATAACCTTTCCATCATGGAAGGAAAGTGTTAATTGATCCTGTGGCTTTACATCAACTGATGATTTTAACATTTGATTATCTTTATAAGCTACCGTGAAGCCCCTTGTTAAAATGGCAAGTGGATTTAATGCTTCTAAAGTTCTGACAGTTGCTTCAAATTGTTGTTTTTGTTTCGTTACATAATGAGTTGCAGCACGAGTTAATTGTTGGACATGAGTTTCTAGCTCTCGTTGATGGAAAGCCAATGCCTTTTTTGGCGAGTGCTGCTCTACCGCACTATGTAATTGTTGAAACCGCGCTGTTTTCTTCATCAAATCGACCTGCATGGCTTTTTGTAATCCCGTTTCAAGTTGTGCTAGCCTTTCTGTAAATGGTCGATATAGGCGTTCTGGCATTGACAACGGATAAGATTGTTGGAGCTTATTTAGACGCTGACGTTCTGCCATAAGTTGCGCTCTTACGATTTGATGCAGTTGTGATTTTTGTGTAAGCACCCGTTGAAATAATTCTTGTTGATCAGGTACAGCCATTTCAGCCGCTGCAGTTGGTGTCGGAGCGCGCAAATCAGCTACATAATCCGCGATAGTCGTATCGGTTTCATGACCTACTGCGCTAATAATAGGGATCCGGCTTCCAAAAATCGCTCGTGCAACAGCTTCCTCATTAAATGCCCATAAATCTTCAATCGATCCACCGCCACGCCCTACAATCAGTACATCGCAACTCCCATCGATATTTGCTCGTTCAATGTTGTGAACAATATTCGGCGCTGCTTGCGCTCCCTGTACAAGGGTTGGATAAATAAAAACTTCAGCAAGTGGATAGCGTCTCTTTAATGTTGTACAGATATCTCGAATGGCAGCACCTGTTGTCGACGTTAAAACACCGATTTTTTCTGGAAACCTCGGAATTGGTTGTTTCCACTCAGGTTTAAAAAGCCCTTCTTGTTGTAACTGCTCTTTCAGTTGGTTAAAAGCAACAAACAAACTACCTATTCCATCTGGTTGCATTTCCTGTACATATAATTGATATGTACCGTAGCCTTCATAAACGTTTACATCTCCACGGATAAATACTTGCATACCTTCCTTTGGTTCAAACGCTAATTTTGTGGCTGCTGTTTTAAACATGGTGGCCGCAATTCGTGCTCCATCATCCTTTAATGTAAAATAAATATGCCCTGATTGATGAATTTTGACATTGGATAGCTCTCCCTTTACATAGACTTCACGTAAATGCGGATCAGCATCGAATTTCCGTTTAATATATTTTGTTAATGCTTTTACAGTTAAATAAGAAGCAGATGACATTTTCCCGGCTCCTTTACTAAAATCAAGTTTTTCACAAAACTACACCTATCATAACATTTTTTATTGCGCATGACGTGCCAAAATACAGTTTCGGTTGAAAAAACGACTGTCTTGTATTGAATTGAAAATCTTACTATAACATATCTTAAGATTTCGTATTAGATAAAATATGTCTTTTCGGCGAAATAAACGGTGGAGTTGCGTTTTGACTGAGTGCTTTGCTGGGGGAGCGGATAGAAGAATCGGAGTGGCTGATTTATCTACGGAGGTGGCTGATTGAACCACTAGAGCGACGGTATGAAAATGAAGTGACGGATAAAACTGGCCAAGTAACGGTAAGAACCACCGGAGCGACGGTATGATTTTAGTTTTGTCAAATTGTGCAGCTTATGTTGGAATTCGCCGCTAAAACACGAAATTCCGCCACTAACCAAGCAAGGAACGCCGCTAAAACTTGAAAGAGCCAGAATCGCTGATAAAAGAGTCAGAATAAAAGCGAAACGACGGATAGATCTGCCAGAACGACGGATAAAACAGGCCAAGTGACGGTAAGAACCACCGAAGCGACGGTATGAAAGTCAAGTCCTTAATATTGTGTAAAATTCTATACAATGTTCTTCAACTCTAACTTTAGTTTTGTCAAACTGTCCAGCATATGTTGGAATTCGCCGCTAAAAGTGTGAGTTGCGCTGCTAACCAAAGGAAGAACGCCGCTAAAACACGAAATTCCGCCACTAACCAAGCAAGGAACGCCGCTAAAACTTGAAAGAGCCAGAATCGCTGATAAAAGAGTCAGAATAAAAGCGAAACGACGGATCTATTTGATTTTCTTAACAAACAAGAAAACCTCACAACTGAATAAAATTATGAGGCTTTTACATTAATAAAATATTAATAGAAGCGTCCCTACAAGAAAGCAATAATATGTAAAGTAGCTAAGCTTGCCACTTTTCATAATGCCCATAAACCAACGCATTGCAAAATAAGTCATAAATAATGTCACAATAAATGTCGCAGCATAAGGAATTACTAATGCACCTTTATTTGGCTCATCTAAAAAATCAGAAATCCCAAGGACAACTCCACCAAGACTTACAGGAATATAGAGCATGAAGGAAAATCGCAAAGCGGTTTCCTGTTTCATACCAACTGCAATGGCTGAAATAATGGTTGCTCCTGAACGGCTAATACCAGGTGTTAATGCTACAGCTTGACCAAGACCTACGATGATGGCGTCTTTCGCAGTCAAATCCGCATCCCTTTTCGTACCACGCATATTACGGATTAGCCATAGAGCAATACCTGTCACAAATAGCATAAGTGCTATCGTCGTCATACTAACATTATCCGCAATAACATCGCTTAACAAAACACCTAAAACCCCCGCTGGAATAGAACCAATTACTATGAATATGGCGAAACGAAAATCAGCTTTATAACGATTCTGTCCAGTTTTCAGATACAGGAAAAAATTCGTAATGAGTCGGACAATATCCTCTCGATAAATATAGACAATAGCCAGTAAAGAAGCTGTGTTCGTTAAAATAGCAAAAGTAAAACCTTGCTCACCAAGACCAAGAATTTCACTTGCAATCATAACATGTCCGCTAGATGATACAGGAATTGGCTCTGTAAACCCTTGTACAAGACCGATAATAATATGTTTAATGATCAGTATTAAATCTATGTTTTCCATAAAAACCTCCCTATTCATATGTATGGCCCAAACGTTATATTAGACGTTAAAAACAACGCGAAAGTTCTTGAAATACTCAGAAAATAAACCATACAAAAAGCTACCTCAATAAATTGAGATAGCTTTTTATAAAGAGTCATTCAAAATTATAACTTAACTGTATGTGCAAGCTTATTTTCTGCTGCTTGAACTGTGTTGAATAGAAGCATAGTAATTGTCATTGGTCCTACACCGCCTGGTACAGGTGTAATGTGAGAAGCAATACCATCGATCTCACTAAAGTTTACGTCACCGCAAAGCTTGTTGTTTTCATCACGATTAATGCCAACATCTATAACAACTGCGCCTTCTTTAACATGTTCCTTCGTAATAAAGTTTGCACGTCCAACTGCCGCAATTAATATATCTGCTTGTTTAGTGAATGAAGGTAGATTTGGTGTTTTGGAATGCGTATATGTAACGGTTGCATCTTTTTGTAGTAGTAGTTGTCCCATTGGTTTCCCCACGATATGACTACGACCTACGATGACCGCGTGCTTTCCTGCTATTTCAATTCCTGAATATTCAAGAAGTTTCATTACGCCAAACGGTGTACAAGGCAAAAATGTTTCTTGGCCAAGCATCATTTTCCCAACACTTACTGGTGAGAAGCCATCAACGTCTTTTTCCACAGCAATTGTGGCAATAACAGTATCCTCATCAATATGTTTAGGGAGTGGTAATTGTACTAAAATTCCATGAATATCTTCACGATTATTTAGTAATTCAATTTGTGCTAATAGTGCATCCTGTGTAGTTTCTTCTGGCAGTTTGATTAACTCAGAAAACATACCAATGGCTTCACAAGATTTTTGCTTATTTCTCACATATGTAGCCGAGGCTTGGTTGTCTCCTACTAAAACAACCGCTAAGCCTGGTGTTAATCCTTGCTCTTTTAAACGCGTTACTCGCTCTGCTACTGAATTACGAATTTCTTGACCAATTTCTTTACCATTAATAATTGCACTTGACATAGACCTTAGTTACTCCTTCCAATTTAACACATTTTATTGTTCTGTAAATTTAGAAAGTACGCCATTAACAAATTTCGACGAGCCATCGTCGCCAAATGTTTTGCATAACTCGATTGCTTCATTAAGTACTACTCTTTTTGGTGTTTCTGGCATGTATAAAATCTCGTATACAGCTAGACGTAAAACCGTTCTTTCAATTTTTGGTAAACGGGCAAGTGACCACTTTTCAAGATGCTGCTCTATAGTAGCATCGATTTCCTCTAAATGTTCAACTGTTCCAGTAACAATCTTTTCGTAGAAGACATTTGTTGGTTGGCCTTTAATATGGCCCATTGCTTCTTCTACTGTTAGTTCAGTATTGTCTAGCTGAAACAAAACTTGCAACGCTTTTTCGCGTGCCTCATGTCGTTTCATGTAAAGCTCTCCTTCTTAAGTGGCATTAAGGTTTATAATAGCATAAATTCGTACGAGAAACACGAATTCAAGCAAGTTTTCAATAATCTGATACCTTTTTCAAGCAAGTTTTTGCTTATTTTAACACCCTTCAATTAACTTTATGAAATTTAATGTTAAAAAATGAAAATCCATCATTATTGTTTAAATAACAAGAATGTTATAATCAAGGAAAATAATCTCATTTTCCGAGGTGTTCATTATGCATTATGAAGTTATTTGTACAAGCTGTAAAAGAACTTTCAAGCTATATGAAGGCGAGGAACAAAATAAAGCAATAAAAAGAACGCAAATCCTGCCTATTTTACTGCGAGGATTGTAAATAAAATCGTTTTGATATCATAAGAAATTTCTTTAGCCATTACTAATAGAAGCAACAACGTAGTATGAACAAAAATTTATCGTGCCACCTGTATAACTGCGAACTAATACTTCCACACTTATAAAAAACTGAAAAAATAAAACAAATCTTTTGACCCTATAGTTACTATAGGGTTTATTGTATTACATGGAAATATTCTAGTAGATTTAGATTCATGTATCGTGAAAGATTGAAGGAGAACAAAATGAATAAGCAACAAATTTTAACCTTAAGTATTTTATTATCGAATTTATTCATTGCCTTTTTAGGCATTGGTTTAGTTATACCCGTGCTACCAACACTCATGAATGAGCTAAAAATTTCAGGCTCTGTCGTTGGTTATATGGTAGCAGCATTTGCTATTACGCAACTTATTGTTTCACCGATTGCTGGTAAAATGGTGGATACTATTGGCCGAAAAATTATGATCGTTGCAGGTCTTTTTATATTCGGTTTTTCAGAGCTACTATTCGGGCTCGGACGCACAGTTGAAATACTCTTTATCTCGCGTATGCTAGGTGGTGTAAGTGCTGCCTTTATCATGCCGGCGGTGACTGCCTATATTGCTGATATTACAACATTGTCACAACGTTCAAAGGCATTGGGCTTTATGAGTGCAGCGATTAGTACTGGCTTTATTATCGGACCTGGGATCGGTGGATTTTTGGCAGAAATCGGAACACGCATACCATTCTACGCTGCAGGTATACTTGGATTTTTAGCAGCTATCTTGTCAATACTATTACTAAAAGAGCCGACACGTGCTTCAGATGATGTAGAGTCTGCTCCATCAATTTTAGGCAGTGTAAAACGTATTTTTAGCCCACTATACCTTATTCCATTCGTCCTTATTTTCGTACTGTCCTTTGGTTTAGCTGCATTTGAATCGTTATTTAGCCTATTTGTGGATCATAAATTCGCATTTACGCCTTCAGATATCGCGATTATTATTACGGGGAGTGGGGTAGTCGGGGCCCTTGCTCAGCTGATGTTATTCGATTGGCTGACAAAGAAAATGGGCGAAATTAATCTTATCCGTTATTCACTCATCCTTTCTGCTGTTTTAACATTTGCTATGACCATTGTTAGCCACTATTTCGCAATTTTATTTGTCACATTCTTTATTTTCGTCGGCTTCGATTTAATCCGTCCTGCCGTTACCTCTTATTTATCGAAAATAGCTGGTAATGAACAAGGATTCGTCGGTGGTATGAACTCCATGTTTACAAGTCTCGGGAATATCTTTGGTCCTATTTTAGGTGGGATATTGTTCGATATAAATTTAAACTACCCATATTACTTTGCGACAATTGTTATAACAATCGGCGTAATACTTGCTTTGTTCTGGAGAAAGCCAAAGCAAATTGAACTATAATAAAGTAGCGATACTAATCACTGCTGATCAATTTCCGTTACAACGTAAAAAGAAGGATTGCCCTATAGGCAACCCTTCTTTTTATTCTTGTACGGCTACTTCTTCTTTTTCAAAGTGAATACCTGTAATGTGTACATTCACTTCAGCTGTTTCAAGTGCTGTCATATTATAAATCGCTTGGCGAATTTGAGTTTGTACTTCCTTCGCCACTTTCGGAATTGTATAGCCGTATTTTACAGAGCAAAATACATCAATGGCAATCTCACCAGTTTCAGTAACACCCGATTTAATGCCCTTATTGTGAACTTTTTTACCGAAGCGTTCTACTACGCCAGTAGCAATATTACCACGAGTTGCCGCGACTCCTTCTACCTCGTTCACTGCTATTCCAGCAACAACCTCGATTACTTCCGCTGCTACTTCAATTTTCCCAAGTTCTTCTTTTCCAGAAGGCGTTGGTTGTACGAAAGATTGTCCTACTTTCTCTGCCATACAAATATCATCCTTTCCCTTACACATCACAAACAAATGCTGTACTTACGCTTATTATACTATAAAAAGGAAGGTTTGGCTTCGTAAAGCCGATTTAATTTATTTAGGACAGGTTAACATTGATAAATTCAATAACGTCTCGATAAAAACGAAAAGTGAAAACAGCCGCTACCTCATAAATATATTTTTCACCCTCCCTCTTAGTAAATTAACCAAATTTAATTAGAGTGAATCCTCCCTACTAGCCATTTTGCATCAGGAAACCTAGCGTTGATTTTATCACTTACGACTTTCGATAATACATCAAAACATTTCATCTTTTTCCATTTTAATTTCAATAAACAATCATAATAAGCTATAATTCACTATATATGAATCAATTTCATGAATCATATTTCCCAAAAATATTATGAACAAAAAAGAAATAAATAGTTTCAATTAGGATAGAAGAAAATTCCTTTCATTTTTTTGTTTAGTTCCCACTCCTCCTAATCAGTTAACAGAATTTTCCGTTAATTGATTACAATATTAAATAATTATGTTTAAATTCAAGATAATACTACTAAAAGGGAGTGGGAATTAAAAATGATAACCAAATACAAAGTTTTTATTGTACCTTTAGTTTTTGTCTTTGCTTTATTGTTACTTAACACCAATGTCAGTTCTACTTATGCAAAAAAGCTAGAAGATTTGAGTAACTTTAGTAAGTTAGACACAAGTACAAAAAACACTATCCAACAATACCCTTTAGAAGTTCAAAAGAAACTTGTAACACAAGCAACAGAAATGAACGATGTTTTTAATATTCTCGACAAAGTATTCGGAAGTTACGAAGCGTTCTCCGATATAGGCACTATATATCTATCAAATAATGGTGAAATAATTATTGGATTAACAGGCATTTCAGATGAAAAATTAAATACTCTTAAGGCTTCTCTTCAGGTTATAGATGAAGATAATTTAATTAAATTTGAATCAGTAAAATATAGTATTAATGAGTTAGAACAATTCAAGACGAAGTAGCACTAGCTGTTCAAGGGTTAATTGAAGATAAATCTGTAATTACAGACCTTGATTTGATTGACAAAAAAATAACTGTTTCTGTAGAAGATTTAAAAACAGATGAAGAACAAACAATTTTATCATACCTAAATCAAAATAATTATATAGATTTAATTCAATTAAAATCACATGATAAATCAATGAATCTTCATGGTGAACTAGCAAGAGCAAGGAATTGGACAAAATTAGGTGGAGGAATCCAAATACGAAATGCTTATGATCATCTGTGTACTACAGCGGGGATAGGAAAGAAAGGAACAAATTACTTTGTATTAACCGCTGCACATTGTCTCGATTCCAACAATACTTATGTCAATCAGGATACTGCTACTCTCGGTGTTGTTCATAGCAGAGGGCATTATTCCAATATAGACGTAGGGTTAATCCGTGTTACAACTGCAAGCACAATTACACGATATGCAACAAATTATTTTTATGAGCTTGCAGAAAATAAGATGATTATGATAGACGAGTTACTGGAAGTAGCACACCTATTCAAGGTCAATTCGTTTGTAAATCAGGAATTACAACAGGTGTAACATGTGGAAATATATCTACATTAAAAACAACATATATTGATCCCAATGGTTTAGCACCGGGAACAAGAAATGTAGCTAAAATAACTCCTTTAAGCGGCGTTGACTATTCTCAACCAGGAGATAGTGGTGCAATTACTTATGACCCTTCTACCTATAGAGTAGTGGGGATTCATAGCGGTGGTGGTGGTTTAATAGGTCTTATGACAAGGATCAACGATGTTATAAGTTTATATTCAGATTCAACTAATACATTTTCCATCTATTCAAGTTCTACAGATGCTTTATTAGTAAGTAAATAATCATATTTTTAATCTTATTCCCCCGAACAGACAACGTTTGATACCTATTCGGGGGTTTCCAATTAAGAAGGAACATACATTAAAGTGTACAATTTATGAAAAATAATTTATGAAAGGAAGGGGAGTTCGGTGAAAACTTCTAAAGCTTTAATTATGTTATTTATTTTTACCTTTTTTTTAGTTGGATGTTCCACATATAGTAACGATATTGGCCCAACTATTAAAGGAGAAGTTGTACAAATAGAAGGTGACAGATTTTTAGTAGTTGATAAAGAAAGACCAGATATACAAAAAGTATGGTTTACTACGGATGAAATTTATACTGTACGTGTTGGATTAACAGTATCTGTATGGTCTTCTGAAGTTTCTGCTGTTCCTAATGAAAAGGGATTTAGGGAAGGAACTGCCAAAAAAATCATTATTGAGTAAAATAAAAACCGCCATAATAATGAAGGGAAAGATGAACAATAAAGATCCTCTTTCCCTTCATTATTATTACTTTTTATAATCTTTGATAATCCCTTGTTTTCTTGCGCCATTATCACTGTTAAGTTCATTTCCATAGTCAATTTACCCTTTATTTTCTGCTTCTTGAAAGTACAAAACATTGCTTCTTCTGTAAGGTGAATATTCACTTTATCTTTTGCTTTATCACTTTTAACGGTAGGGGCTTTAACTGCTTCATTATTACCTTTAATCTCAAGTAGAGAAGAATCTTTAGTTTCCTTTGTTAAAGTATTGTTAACAGTATCTTCAAGTACTTTGTTATCTGATTTAACAAACAAATCCATATATGCATTTTTTAGTAATAAGGAGATATATAGGAGGAATTGGACAATATGGATATTCTTACATTTATATTTATTAATATATTGAAGAAGAACAATCGAGATAAAGAAGACAATACAAGCGATTAAGTTAAACATTTATTCTAGGTCTGTGCGCATGATCTTAACTCTAACAAAATAAATAGTAGATTCAATGCATTTTCGCTAACAAAACCGCTCTGAAAGATATGTCGATAAATATAAAAAGTTAGGCGATAAATCCAAAATTTTATTCGATAAATTAACAAAGTTAGTCGATAAATTCAAATAACCTCTCGATAAAAAATGAACAGCAAAGCAATTTTCAAAGGGAGCATTTTTTCCTTATGTTGTGCAATAATCGCTCCCTTTAATGGACTAACTAATCTACTTCTAAAGCGAAGGCGTAGAAAGCGTCGCCACGAGATAAATTCGCTTCCTTTTCATCTTTCCACCATACGCCATATGAATAATAATAAACTCCACGTTGTGTAGGTGCAGTAAAACGATTGTCTTTTACCATTACTTCAGTTTCTTTTTTATCATTCATTAGTACAACATTAAATTTATTTGGTTTTGGTTCGTAATTCATTACAAGAGTTATATTTTCACCAGATTTAACTTTTATAGGTTTTTTACCTTCTAATAGTTCAACTGGTCCAGCAGTATCAACGCATTTATTTGGCCAACAATAGGTACCGAGTGTAGTTTCAAATTTTTTATTATCAATTTCTATATAGACTTTAGGAGGCTTTTCTCCTGACAATCCATTAGTTGTTGAACACCCCATTAAGATAAGTCCAAAAAGAGCTGCTAAATATAAAAAATATTTCTTCTTCATGCACATCCCCCCTAATATTTGAAAAGATAAACTTTCTCTTGTTTAAACGTTTCTAACAAATAATGAATTAAACTGTATAGGTCTTCTATATAAGTTTCAATAGTTATTTGTTCCTCTTCCGAAAAAGTATAGTAAGATTTCCCAGCCCCTCTTTGTTCCCAGACTACAACATTAAACGTTTTTCCAAGCTCGGAATTATATTTATAAATCAGTGGTAAAGCGGCAGATTGTTATCTTCACCAAAAATAGAGATATATTGTTCTGAAGGGCCAATTTTTATATAGTTTGACACTTGAGTTTTCATTTTCTTCTCCTTCCTTACTCTCACTTTGTTCCACGTGTATTTACCGCGTTGTTTGAAATAAGGAACAATTTAGTTTTTGAATTATAGTTCTTCACCAAAATGTATGCTTGGCTGTATATTCCTTTACAGATGAATGCTTTCCGCAGGCACAGTTTTCCTGTACTTGCCACTTTGCTTTCGGTACAAAAACTCGCCACCTTCCACTCCATATTTAGTCTATTAAATTGCAAGTACACATATTTTGATGTTGACCTGAATTATATTCATTGTATCATTTTTCCAAAAAAATATTTTATTCAAGCGTTAATAACTACTTGAGTATATAAAAAATAAGCCGATCAATAATCGACTTATTAAACACCCCAATTCTCACTTTATTAACTTATATAAATTATTGTAATTATGTAGTGTTACTGTCTCTTATCAACAAATAATAAAATTAGTGTTGCCAATGGACCTAACACAAGAGAAAGTAAAAACCAATTAAACCCCGTTCTATTTTTTCCTTGTGCAAGTGCAGCATTGATCAACGCTAATGTACCCCAGCCTACGACATATTGATTATCCATCATCTGGCCCCCTATTTCATTAAACACTGCACGTTTAGTATAGATTGCTTCATATTTTTGATTATAACACATCCAAATAACATACTTCATAAAAGGCGAAATCCGAGAGGTAACCGGGCACCGATGTCCGTTAAACCAAAACGATTGTTATTTTCAAAAACGCCGAGCTGCTTTTCGTGCATGTTAATGATTCCGTAAAAATTGCCAACTCCCATCTTAAATAACGTCCATCATTAGCTCGATTTCGGACGCTGCGTAAATTACGTTGTTGACCGTTAAAGGTTCTCCCATGAATACATATAAAGCGCCTTGACCTTCGCTGTAATATACGTCTGTTTTACGCCCAGTCCGTTCGAGTAGTTTGCGTTGGATATTAATAATACTAACTGCAATATTCATTCCATTTAATCCCCCTTATAATTCCGTTTGTTTAAGCGTCGAAACACATAAGATGATAAATACGTCGACTGGCGATTTAAAACCGGTTTTAACTACGTATAAAGGCGTAATAAAGGCGTAATAAAGGCGTAATGCTTCCTCATTACTTATACCCGAGCAAAATACCGTTTTCAGACAAGATATCTGTAAAAACATTTAACTACTTCCCTCGATGGATCCACGCTGTCTTACCATTGATTTAGGCGGTCATTTACAGGCAAATCGATGTGTTGTTAGTGTGTTCTTCAAGGCTTACTTCTGAAAAATCTTCCGCATTCAACTATTTAGTCACAAGAAGGAATATTAAAATAAAACGTTGAATTAAGTTTAGAAAATTAATTAATTGGAAGTGGTCATCTAAAATGCAAGAAAAATTAAAAAGTTTTATAAACGATCCCTGGTGGTTGATTTCAACAAGTATGTCTGAATCCTTAACGAAAGAGTTAGAGAAAGAACTTTCACTAAAACACATTCTCTACGGAAAAAAAGCTGTAGCAATGGCTAGAAGAGAAGATAATGATGATGTTATTTTTTGGATTAAAAAGCTAAACAAATATGCTGTTGTTCATTTAACATATTCAAAAGAAACTTCAAATGATTTCCCTATTACATTACTATTTACATTGAGTGAGTTAGAAGAATACTGTAAGACTGTTTCAAAATTTTATTAAACAAACGAAAACTAATAAAAGCTTGGCGCACCTAGCTTTCATTGGCCATTGTTGGTGCAACGATCAGTCGTATTCTTTAATCGTTTGTTTGCGTGCCCGATAAGCGATTTGTTCTTTAACGATGATTAGCGCCGAATATGCACAAATACGATTATCTTTTAAACGAATTAACGTCAATCATAATTGTTGGCGCTGTTATTAGCGGTTTATTATTTTCATTTTTAGGCTCATTTTTCATTCAATAGATATTTTCTATATCGAAAATACCGGTACGATGACTATTTTTACGCATAAAAAAGACCCCCTAACGCATCAGTTTCGTTAAAGGGTCTAAAAATCGGATATTCCGTTTTGTTTTATTCCTAATTGTATTCCGCCAACTATTCTGCTGACAAATATCGCATAACTATTGCGCAAGCTTCCCGACTATTAGCCGAGACGGTTAAGCCGCTGATACACCTTACTTGCTTGTCCCCAAAACATCATTCTCTTCTAGGAACTTCGTATTGAATTGTGCTGATTTGAAAACGTCATTGTTCATCAATGCTTGGTGGAATGGAATTGTTGTATTGATCCCAGGACCAGATACTTCAAATTCGCTAAGCGCACGATTCATTTTCGCAATCGCTTCTTCACGTGTATTGGCATGAACAATTAGTTTTGCAACCATAGAGTCATAGTATGGAGGGATTGTATAACCAGCATATACAGCAGAGTCAATACGTACACCGTAGCCACCTGGAGTTACGTAAGTATCTACAGTACCAGCTGATGGCATGAAGTTTTTATAAGCATTTTCTGCGTTAATACGGCATTCAATTGCCCATCCATTTAATTGAATATCATCTTGAGTGAAAGGAAGTTTTTCACCAGATGCAATTTTTAATTGTTGTTGTACAAGATCTACACCAGAAATCATTTCAGTTACTGGGTGTTCTACTTGGATACGAGTATTCATTTCCATGAAGTAGAATTTATCTTCTTGATAGTCATAAATAAACTCGATTGTTCCGGCACCTTCATAGTTACAAGCTTGTGCAGCTTTAACGGCAGCGGCACCCATTTCAGCACGACGCTCAGAAGATAGCGCTGGAGATGGAGCTTCCTCTACTAATTTCTGCATACGGCGTTGAACGGTACAGTCACGTTCACCTAAATGTACAACGTTACCATAGCCATCCGCTAATACTTGGATTTCACAGTGACGGAAGTACTCGATGAATTTTTCTAAATAGACGCCTGGGTTACCGAATGCTGCAGCAGCCTCTTTTTGCGTAATTTCAATGCCTTTTACAAGTTCTTCTTCTGTACGAGCTACACGGATACCTTTACCGCCACCACCAGCAGTTGCTTTGATGATCACAGGGTAACCAATTTTAGCAGCCCATTCTTTACCTGTTTCGATATTTGGAACAATACCAGTACCCGGAACAAGTGGAACACCTGCCGCTTCCATTGTTGTACGTGCAACGTCTTTAATACCCATAATTTTAATAGAATCAGATGAAGGTCCAATGAACTTAATGCCTGCGTTTTCACAAGCCTCAGCGAAGTCAGCGTTTTCAGATACAAAACCGTAACCTGGGTGGATACCGTCTGCACCCGTTTTTTCTGCTACGCTCAGTAAAGCCGGGAAGCTAAGATATGAATCTTTTGATAGCTTTGGCCCGATACAATATGCTTCGTCTGCTAATTTCACATGTAATGCGTCAGCGTCTGCTTCTGAGTATACGGCAACAGATTGAATGCCTAACTCTTTACAAGCACGAATGATACGCACAGCGATTTCGCCGCGGTTTGCAATTAAAACTTTTTTCATGGTTGTGCACTCCTTACTCAGCTTTTACAAGGAATAATGGTTGACCGTATTCTACTAATTCACCGTCTTTAACAAGTACTTCAACGATTTCCCCTTGAACTTCTGCTTCAATTTCGTTGAATAGTTTCATAGCTTCTACGATACATACGATTGTTTCATTACCAACTTTGTCCCCCATTTTAACATAAGCTGGTGAATCTGGATTTGGAGATTGATAAAACGTTCCAACCATCGGTGATACAATTTTATGTAACGATGGGTCGTTATTTGCTTGTGCTGCTGCTGGTGCTTCTTCAGCTTTTGCTGGAGTAGCTGGTGCTACAGGAGCTGCTACAGGCGAAGGCTGTTGTACAACAGGTGCAACTACTTCTTTTTTAGGTGCTACAGTATCAGTAACAACAACAACATTCTTTTTTAATTTAACTTTTGCGCCATCTACTTCGTAAACGAACTCGTCAATCGAAGAAGAATCTACTAATTTAATAATTTCGCGAATTTCTTGAATTTTGAACATTTCTAACTCTCCTTATGAAATAAAATCTACTACAAACACTATTTTATATTTTTTTCGAACAATTTGAAATACTTTAATGCAAATTAAGTAAATATGAACAAAATAAAAGGCTTTCCTTTAATAAACGAAAGCCTTTTCATTATACTGATATATAACAATAGTTTTAAATAAACGGAAAATTCCTATTTATCTTTCTATTTTTTTAATAGTTATTCGCGCTGAATTTTACTTGGACGTCATTTGCGCCTTCCATCTCTGTTTTTACCAAGTAAATAATTTCATTTGCTTGAGCTTTTGACAGCTCCTCCGCCATAACAGTTACCTGTACTTTACCACTATCTGCTCGTACAAACGCATCAGAGTAACCTAAAGATTTAATAAGCATTTCTAACATTGCTTCAGAGGATTCTTGTTTAATAAGGTTATCCATGTCATTATACGCCTTACTTTTTTCTTCTGCTGTGTAATCTTTTGAACCGATCTTCTGTTCTAATTGCAAACGAAGCTGGCTTCTTTCATCACTAACTTGCATGCGCATTTCTTCAAATAAATGACTTGGAGAAGATACTTCCTTCGTCTCTCCCTCTTTCGTTGCTTCTTGATCAGTCACACCCGTTACCGCAGTTTGCTGTAATGCGTCATCTGTGAAAATAGTTAGTCCATTAAATTGTTTTGCTGGATCAACCAAATAATACACTGAGATAACCGCTACTAGACTTAATAATGTCATAAACCAAACTGTTCTTCTACGTACGCGCATTTACTTTTCCTCCTTATTTTCCATTGGAACGATAATAATTCGATGAATCGGCAATTGCATTACTTGACTAACAACAGCACGAATTTCATTTTTCACAAAGATATCTGATGCTCCTTCTGAAACAATTAGCATCCCTGTTACTTCTTTCGTACCTTGTTCAGTTCCTCGAAAATATTGACTGAATAGTTTATTGTCATCCTTCTCAGCTGTCATATCTCCGTAATAAAAATAGACTTTAACCTCCCCAACACCTTTCATAGCCTTCAGTGTCTGCTCAAGTTTTGCTTCATTGGTCATCGATGTTACTTGCCCATTCGTTGTACCCGTTTGATACATTGGTAAAATGATGAAAATTCCCACGGAGGCAGCAATAAGCATTAAGACTATAAATGACGTTGTTTTTTTTCGTTTCTTTTCCACATCACTTGTACATTGCCTCCTTTCATCTTCTCTTTTTCAAGTGTATGTACGCTTGTTTCCTCCTATGAATTGATAAATGGAATCTTTAATAGCAATTGCAAAAATACTAACGTAATAACAAGCTTTGTAAGTGAAATTATTTCTTTATCATCTGTTAGAAACACAAATATCTGACAGATAAAGAGCATCGCTAATAAAAGAATCAATCTATCTCCCCCCAGCCATAACTTGCACAAAAACGATGAGGAATAAACAAGAAAACATAAATGAAAAAGCAATTAGAAATGATACAGCACATAAGGTAAATAGAGACTTACTAACATGATCAAGTAGTTTACAAATATCATCAAAAGCAATTGGTTCTAAAATAGCAGCTAACATTTTCAATGAATACGCGCTGATAACAAGCTGAACTGTTGGAATGAACGACACGGTAATAACCGCTATAAAAGCAGAAATACTAGTAATAGAAGAGGAAAATTGTGTCATATGCTGGAACATCGAAAAACTATCTACTATAAAGGAACCAACAACTGGAATATTTTCCTCTATTAATTTCTTCACAGGCTCTGCAACAGCTGCGCTGACACTAAATGCAGCCACCCCACTCGCAGACATTAAAATGATGTAACAAATTACAGATGCCGAGACGATGCTCATTATGGTAAAACGAATCAATTCGGCAATTCTCGTAAACGAAATTTCTTTAACAATGACACTGCAGACATCAAACACAATGGCAAAAAGCACTCCTGGAATAAGCCATTTACTACTAATAATCGTTAAGACTTGTACAAAGAAAAGTAAAAAAGGCTGCCAAGAAGCAATCGCTGTAATACTGCTAGATAAAAGAAAACTTGAAGTTAGAATGGGATAAAATGCAGTAAATATATGAGCAAGCCCCTGTGCTATTTCGTCTATTAAATTAAATGAACTCACAACAACTGGTCCAATAGTTGCCAGTACAATAAGAAAGAAAAGTATCCTTGTCCCTTTTTCAAATTCTGGTAAAATCATATTTACGATCAAAATAATAATGACATAGCCACACAAAATAAGCGTCATCTTCAGCAATAGAAAAAATGGATCAGTTAAAAACGAAACTATTTGCTCTAGCAATGTCTTCGCCCCTTAGTTTAGCCGTTGTAAAATGGCCGACACCTCCTGTAAAACAGCCAAAAATTCCTTAAACCAGTACAACAAAATAACAATCTTGACCCCATCATAGACAATATGCCCGAGTACTTTATAGCTTTGTTCCACAAGTAAAAAAGACACCCATTGCCCTACATAGAAAAGGCTAGCACTTACTACAATTGCTTTTGCATATGGCAAAAAAGCTAATGTCTCAAGCAATTGCTTGATGAATGGCAATAGGAGTGTAGAAAACAACATACCAAACAGCAAAAACGAAAACATTACACTAATCAGCGCATGGAGTGGCTTTATGACTTCTTTTATAAGCAATAATAAAAGCAGCATGACAACAGCAACAATGACAATTTCCATTTACACTACCCGGAAGAGGTTAGCCATTGAAAGAATGTAAGAATTTCATTGAAAAATAGACGTAAAAATCGCAGTAATTCCGCTGTCATATATAAGTAGGCAATGAAAAATAGGAAAAATGAAAATTCCTTTTTTCCTGTTTGATCAAAGAAGACATGAAGAAGCGCAACTACTAGTCCCACTCCAGCGACTCTTAATACGTCTTGTAATTCCATTTCATACGCCCCCTCGTGTACAGCAATATATGTTGCTACCCTCAAAAAAAGACCTCCATACATACGTATAGAGATCTTAGTATTTTTATGAAATTAATGATGCCTCAGCATTTTCATCTGGAATCGGAAAGAAGTTACAGCAGCTTGGCAATAATGCTTTTCACAGTACCGGGTTGTTTCACTAAATAGCTCTTTTCACCCATCCACATCGATAAATATTCGGCTTTGCCCTGTTTTGCACTTTCTTTACGAATAGTAGTAGTTAAATCATTTTGCAATGGATAAGGTGCTACAACAGCATCTTTCATACGTTCGGTAAAAGCATTTGCTAAGCCTCTTGCTGGTTTACCAGAAAAAGCACGAGTAATTGTCGTCTGCTGCGCTTTCGATTCAAGCAAGGCATTTTTATAAAGAGGTGAAATTTCACATTCATCCGCTACTAATAAGGCTGTACCAATTTGAACCGCTTGGGCACCCCTTGCTAGTGCTTTACTTACATCTTCCTTTGTGACAACGCCCCCAGCAGCAATAATCGGTATGGCAATTTGTCCTACTACTTGCTGCAGTAAATCATGCAAATCAATTAATTGCATTGGTTCAGTGAAAGAACCTCGATGACCACCAGCTTCACCACCCTGAAGGACAACAGCTTGCATCCCTGCTTGTTCTACACGCTTTGCTTCCTCTAATGTAGTAGCTGTACCAATAACATAAACATTGTTATCCTTTAAACGATGAATAACTTCTGCTGAAGGAATGCCAAACGTAAAGGAACAAATGGCGACATTTTCATCAAGAACAGCTTGTACTTGTTCTGCAAATACTTCCTTGGACACAACACTTTGTACAGGTGAAAGTCCAAGCTCATCATAAAACGGTTGTAAAGCCATTCGAGCTTTTTGAAGTACATCGATATCAATACGCGGCTCTTCCTGTACAAATAAATTAACAGCAAATGGCTTTTTCGTTAGCTTTTTAACTTCCTGAATAAAACTTTTTGTTTGCTTCCCATCTAAATAGCCTGCTCCAATAGAACCTAAAATCCCTTCCTCTGCACAGGCAGCAACAAATTTTGGCGTTGTTACACCGGCCATTGGAGCCTGTATTATTGGAGACGTGGTCTCAAAAATTGTTTGTAACATAGCATTCACTCCTTACTATTATTGTAAACAACTTTTCCAAATATGACCACATATCAAATAATAAAAACTCTTTTTATACAAAGAGGTTGCTATTTTTCTGGATCATCACCAAAATGTGTGGTTGATTTCCGTTGTGACTGACTTCCTCTATTTCAAAGGATGTTTGGGACACCCGCTGAAAGAAGTTAAAAAAACCTACCCTTTTGTTAAAAAAGAGTAGGCTGAATGCTTTTATTTATTACGCACGAGAAACGTAAGAAGCTTCTTCTGTATTGATGATTAACTTATCACCTTGGTTTACGAAGAATGGCACTTGTACAGTAAGACCAGTTTCAAGAGTTGCTGGTTTTGTACCACCAGAAGCTGTATCACCTTTGATACCAGGCTCTGTTTCTGTTACTTCTAGCTCAACAGTGTTTGGTAATTCAACACCTAGCATTTCACTTTGGTATGATTGAATATGAACTTCCATGTTTTCTTTTAGGAATTTCAATTCATATTCAATTGCAGCTGAAGAAAGTTCAGTTTGCTCATATGATTCTAAGTCCATGAAAACATGATCGTCACCTTGTGCATAAAGGTATTGCATTTTACGGTTATCGATTTGTGCTTTTTCAACTTTCTCACCAGCACGGAAAGTTTTTTCATTTACTGAACCGTTACGTAAGTTACGTAATTTAGAGCGTACGAACGCAGCACCTTTACCTGGTTTAACGTGTTGGAAATCTAACACGCGATATAATTGGCCATCTACAATAATTGTTAGGCCTGTACGGAAATCGTTTACTGAAATCATTTGTGTTCCTCCATAGTTTATAAAATAATAAGTTCTTTTGACGAATGAGTAAGCAGTTCATTACCTGTCTCTGTGATTAAAATATCGTCCTCGATACGTACACCACCGATTCCCGGTAAATAAACTCCTGGTTCAATCGTTACGGCCATACCTGGCTCTAGCACCGCTTCTGAACGTATTGATAAGCCAGGGCCTTCATGTACTTCAAGACCAATCCCGTGTCCTAATGAATGACCAAATGCCGCGCCATATCCTTTTTCTGTTAAGTAGTTACGCGCAATCGCATCCGCTTGAATCCCTGTGAAGCCAGGGCCAACCTTTTCAAGTGCTAAAAGCTGGGAAGCAAGTACTGCGTTGTACATATCCACTAATTTTTCAGATGGCTCGCCAACTGCCACAGTACGTGTAATATCCGAGATATAGCCATTGTACAATGCTCCATAGTCTAATGTGACAAAGTCGCCTTTTTCAATCACTTTATTCGTTGCAACGCCATGTGGTAAAGCTGAGCGAAGACCAGACGCAACAATTATATCAAACGAGGATTGAGTTGCTCCTTGTTTACGCATGAAAAATTCTAATTCATTCGAAACTTCAAGCTCTGTTTTACCAGGCTTGATGAAGTTTAAGATATGTGTAAATGCGTGATCAGCAATTTCACACGCAACCTTAATAATATTAATCTCTTGTTGCGTCTTAATCAAGCGAATTTTTTCAATTAGCCCAGAAATCGGCACTAAATCAGCTTGAATTTTATTTTTATACAGCTCATATGTGCCATAGCTAACAGTATCTTTCTCAAAGCCCAATAATTTGATACCCATATTTTTTACTTGTGTTGCAATTTCTTCAATGATCGTCGTCTCATGCTTTACAATTCGGAAGTCCTGTACTTGCGCAGCTGCTTGCTCTGTATAACGAAAATCCGTGATAAACACAGCATCATTTTGAGACACAATTGCTACGCCCGCTGTTCCTGTAAAACCAGTCATATAACGACGATTGTACTCGTTTGTAATTAAAATGCCGTCAATATTTTGTTCCTGAAGTGCCTTACGAAGCTTTTGTAATTTCATCATAATCAATTCTCCCTCTCAATAAATGTGCGTAGTGCCAGTTCATAGCCTTTCGTACCTAGTCCACTGATTTGACCAAGGCATGCCGGAGCGAGATAAGAATGATGACGGAAAGCCTCACGTTTATGGATATTTGAAATATGTACTTCTATAACCGGCACAGAAATCCCTGCAATTGCATCATGTAACGCAATGCTTGTATGGGTATATGCACCGGGATTAAAGATTATACCATCATATTTTTCGTCCTCTGCTTCATGTACCCAATCAACAAGTACCCCTTCGTGATTAGATTGACGAAACTCGACAGTGGCACCTAAAGACGACGCAAGATTCTGAATATTATTTTTCACATCTTCTAATGTTTCGTAACCATAAATATGTGGCTCTCGTTTACCTAGTCGATTTAAATTAGGTCCATTCAAACATAATAACTTCACGCATATTCGCCTCTTTCTATGTACTTGCCATTATTTTATCATACAAGGCGCATACAGCAACTAATTTCCTTTTTGTGCTGTGTGCTCCTTTTGATGAAAATTCGCAGTTTCAAGCAAGAAACGTAATAGACAAATAACAATGACTATGAAAGGGATCGAGAGTTTTTTAAAGGAAGAAGATTGTAAAGGCAAATCCAGAACAATCCATTCTAATGTCATGGACAAAAAAAGACCAAGCAAAAAAGAAGATAGCACAGCTGGGATAATATAGACATATCTCAATGTAATAAATAATAAAAATCCAATCAAAAATAAGACTAGGATGAGAAAGCTCCATTGAAATAGTTTTGAGCTACCTTCAAATATATCCCACTTCTTATAAAAACCTATTGGATTCCATTTAATAAGATGAAAGTATTGAAGTCCCTTTAAACACAATGCTAAAACTAGTGCGCTAACGAGCGATGTTATACTAGCTACTTTCAAGTAAAATCCTCCTAACTTGTACCCGAGTATATGTTCAAACGTTAATCATTTCCTAAACTGTACGATTAGTGTAACCATATAAAAATTTTACTATGCGTAACTCTAGAGGTTTTTCACTAAATTTAGTACAATGGTACAGTTGAAATATATAAAGAGAGTGGTGTTAGCCTTGAGCAATTCACCTGTATACGGGGGACAAGCACAGTTAGAAGGTGTAATGTTCGGAGGAAAGGAACATACGATTACCGCTATTCGCCGTAACGATGATTCCATTGATTATTATCATTTTAAAAAAGTTCAAAACCCTATTTTACAAAAGCTTAAAAAAATTCCATTGGTACGGGGCGTTGTCGCACTGATTGAATCAGCCGGTTTAGGCTCTCGCCATATGCAATTTTCAGGAGACCGTTACGACGTTACACCTGGCGAAGAAGCAGAGCATAAAGAGGAAGGCTCGAGACTTCAAATGATTTTAGGAGTTGCAGTTGTAGGTATCCTTTCCTTTTTATTTGGTAAATTTGCCTTTACATTAATTCCTGTATTTATTGCAGATTTTTTCTCTAAATGGATAGAGGGCAAAACCGGTCAAATTTTACTTGAAAGCGGCATTAAGCTATTTTTACTACTTACCTATTTGTATTTTATATCTTTAACTCCGCTAATTAAACGAGTGTTCCAATATCACGGTGCAGAACATAAGGTTATAAATTGCTATGAAGCTGGTATGGCAATAACAGTGGAAAATGTGCAAGCACAATCACGCTTACACTATCGTTGCGGTAGTAGTTTTATGCTGTTCACTGTGTTTGTAGGCATGTTTTTATATTTCTTCGTACCAACTGATCCACTTTGGTTACGCATTTTGGACCGTATTCTCTTAATTCCCGTTGTTCTTGGTATATCATTTGAAGTACTTCAAGCGACAAATGCATGCCGTAATATTCCTGTGTTACGCTTCCTTGGCTATCCAGGCTTATGGCTACAATTACTGACAACACGTGAGCCTAAGGATGAACAAGTAGAAGTAGCTATCGCTTCCTTCAATATGCTGCTTCAAGTTGAGCAGCAACCAGAAATCGCCGCTACTTTGAATCATGATTAATTAATCAATTATGCCTCGGCATAATTCCGACATCTGTCGGAGGCTTTAGGCCAGCTAATATTGGTCACTTAGCCACAGAGTTCCACTATTTAGGTGGATGAATGAACACCCACTTAAAGTTAAAGGGGCAAGTCCATATTTAGTTGGACTTGCCCCTTTTTATAGTTTTTATAATGACTGTACAGCAATTATTTGCTGCTTTGCTTTCTCGTACTCTACTTCCAAAGTTTTAAGTATTTCACGAACGGACTCGCGTTTGACAATGTTAGTAATGCCATGTCCGGCAGACCAAATATCTCGCCATGCCTTGACATTTACTAGATGTGTTAAATCAATGTCCTCTCTCGGCTTCAATGTTGCAGGATCAATGCCTTCCTTTAATAAGGATGGAATTAACACATTTACATGGACACCGCTAAAGGCGTCGGTATATAAAATATCAGAGGTATCACTGTCAATCACCATATTTTTGTACTCCTCAGGCGCATTTCCTTCATCACAAGCTAAAAAACGAGTACCCATATAGGCAAAGTCTGCTCCCATTATTTGAGCGGCTAATACGTCTGCACCGCTAGAGATGGAGCCTGATAAAATGATCGTTCCCGTAAAGAATTTCTTAACCGCAGATACAAAGCCAAATGGGTTCAGTTGCCCGCCATGCCCACCAGCACCTGCACAAACAAGAATTAGTCCGTCTACACCTGTTGCCGCAGATTTTTCGGCATGTTTAACGTTCGCAACATCTGCATAGACCTTTCCTCCATAGCCGTGAACAATTTCTATAACTCTCTTAGGATTACCTAATGAAGTAATGACAATTGGTGGCTGGAATTGTTCAATTAACTGTAAATCTTCCTCAAAACGCGGATTCGCTACAGGGTGACATATAAAGTTGACTGCCCATTGCTCAGTAGGTAGCGCCTTTTTTATTTCTTCTAGCCACTCAGCACATGCTGAAGCGGGTCTTGCATTTAATAATGGAAATGAACCGATAGCCCCTGCTCTACTAGCTTCAATAACCATCTTAGGGTTAGAAACTAAAAACATCGGAGCTACTATAATTGGTAAACTAGACATACACTCTCCCCCTTATACTTAAATATTTCGAGAGAGTTCCTGAAAATCCTACTAAAAAATTCAAATTTTTTGTTTGCCCCCACAACTTAGGGCATCCCCCTCATTAAAAAATATGGTTTTAGTTTGGTCGCTTATTTTAGAACCCTTGATATTTTAAGGGATTAAAATTATGAAATTAACTCAATTAATTATTTTGACCATATTGTTCTTTTGTTATCATCTTTTATTAAAACTACTTCTGAAAAATCCCCATAATCTCTCTTTTCTAGTGAAATATTGAAATTATCAAGAGAGTTACCGAAATTTATCAACTTAGACTTAATATTAATATAGATTACACCATCTTTTTCCCATATTTTTTCACCAGAATAAGAGGAACCACTTTCAGCAATACTTCCTTTAATTAAAATTTTCTCATCTCCTATATTAACTTCACTTATTGCAATACTTTCAGGTGATACCGTTGTCGTAAAAAAAATCATGGCTATACCTCCTACAGCTAAAATAATTATTATTAAGGTAATTATTAAGCCCTTTTTCATACAATCCCCACCTCGATTTCCCTAAATTTATAATTGTTATTATAGTTTAATAGAGACTTAATTCCACTGAGTACTTTGTGAGGGTGATCCTGTCCCATTTGCATAATAGACTTTATACGTATGTGTAAAACCTAGTCCACTCACATATCCTGTTTTACTCTTGATACTATCTCCCAAAGTTGTAGGAGTTTTTATTGTTGAGCCTGCACTTAGTTTAACAGAAGAAACTGAATTCCATACATCTACAGCAAAGCTAGAGCAGTTGTTTAATGTTGACCAAGAATCTCCATTAATTATTTTTGAATTTATTGTATCTAATTGAGCCTGTGTTAAATCCATACTCAAAGATACTCGATTTGAATAAGCTCCTTGAGAAACAAATTTTGATTCTAATCCATACCATAAACCAGTATGTTCAGATTTATTTCCCCATGTCCCTACAGATATTAATTTATATTGCGCTATACCACTAAGCTTGCCGACACTGATTGAAGTTGATTTATAATTAGATACTGTTATCCATGCATGTCCAGAGGTACTTGGAATCGAGCTCCCATTATCTGCGTCTGAACTAGCATAAATAGTTAAACCAGCAACTGCATTAGTTTTGGCAAAAGGAACTATATCAGTAGTTTCACCTAATGTCGGCTCTGCTATTACGTCAGTTGACGCAAAAGCCTTTAAAGGAGAAAATGCTACTAAAACTAGTGAAAGTAACAATAGTGTACTGAATAAGATTTTTTCAAGTTAATTCCTCCTAAATTTAATTTTTTGATAAATAAATGAAGATAAAAAAAGTGCCTATCCGTCTTTTTGACGAGATAGACACTTTTTCATTATTTTATAGGCCACATTTTAACTGTGCAGCACAGTTTGTACATGTATTACAGCCACCGATTTCCTCTACAGTTCCTTTACGGCATACAGGGCAAGTATTCCCTACATCCGAACCGATAACTGTTGTCGATTCTAACGCTTGAATCGTATCTACTAATACAACAGGACGCTTCGTTGGTACTTCTACTAATTCTTCCTCGAATGATAGTTGATCCATATCATTTTCTTCAGCTTTTAGTGTCAGTACTTGTGAATCACGGCTACCATCTACATAGACCGTACCACCTTTAGCGCCACCTTTATATAAGCGCTCGTACACTTTTTCAACTTGCTGTACTGTATAACCTTTTGGTGCGTTTACCGTTTTTGAAATGGATGAATCAATCCATTTTTGGATGATACATTGTACATCAGCATGCGCCTCTGGTTTTAACTCCATCGCCGTCACAAACCATTCAGGAAGTTCGTTTTCACTCACTTCTGGATGACGTTCTAAATATTCTTGTACGATCTCTGCTTTTACCTCGATGAATTTACCTAGACGACCTGAGCGGTAATATGTGAACGAGAAGTATGGCTCAAGACCAGTTGCCACGCCAACCATCGTACCAGTAGAACCAGTTGGAGCTACTGTTAGTAAATGCGAGTTGCGAATACCAGTTGCTAAAATTTGCTCTTTAATATGTGCAGGCATTTTTTGCATGAAGCCTGTTTCAGTAAATGCTTTACGTAAACGTGCTGTCTCTTCCTCTGTTGCTCCTACAAGGAATGGGAAGCTACCGCGTTCTTTTGCAAGCTCTGTTGACGCCTCATACGCAGTTTCAGCAATCGTTTTAAAGATTTCATCGACTAGCTCATTACCAGCTTCTGAACCATATTCTTTCTCACAATAAATGAGTAAGTCCGCTAAGCCCATTACGCCCAAGCCAACACGACGCTCTCCTAGAGCTTGTACACGGTTTTCTTCTAAGAAGTATGGTGTAGCATCAATAACATTATCTTGCATACGAACACCAACACGAACTGTTTCACGTAGTGCTTCGTAATCAATTGTTTGATCTTCTTTATTTGCAAACTGCGCTAAGTTCACAGCTGCTAAGTTACACACAGAATATGGTGCAAGTGGTTGTTCCAATTATTGTTATCCTAAAGGCTTTTTATCCTCTAGTTCTTACAGTTCAATTCCTGTAAGCTCAGCATACATTTTCATTACACATTTTTTTCATAAACCTAAGTAGTTCTTTTCTTCCTCTATCTTCCCCAAAGATTGATTTCGAAATCACTCTAAAATCTTTAACTCCAAATTCTTGATAAATGCTTTCAATTAATGGTTGGAGAGTTGATTTTATTTGATTAAAGGGGGTTGCAGTAATAATTTTCTGATTGTCGATTGCCCATTTAATTACAGTCTGTTTAATTTCTTGATGAACTTTTGCTCGCTTTTCAACATAAGTTTGTGTGGCAACTTGAATATTTGAACTTCCAGCGCATGATTGAGTACAAAACCATTTGGATGAAGAAACAATAACTTCAAACTTGCTCCCACAAGTTTTACAGATTCTTTGTTCCCTAGGTTTCTTTTGCTTACCCTTTTGAGCCAAGCCAGATTTTCTTAAACCTTCAATCATTCTTGCTTTCGCCGGACTATTAGATTCCCACAATCGCTTTGTATGTTGTCCAATTATTTTTTTAGTATGCTCATTATGTTGTTGATTGAAATGAGCATTTAACTTGCCATAATTAGCTTTGTTTATTGTTGTATTTTTTGATTCTATCCATTCTGTTATCGTTGAAGTTAACGAAAATGGTACAAGTTTATACATTTCGAGCAAATCTTCATAAGAAATTAATTCGCAATTAATATCATAAGTTGTTTCAATAACCTTTAAAGCTTCTAGAGCTTTTTCTTTCGCCGTAATATCGCGAGACTTAATTTCAACAATCTTTATGATATCACCGTTATCATTATAGAAGAAAAAATCAGGTTTATAAAATTTGAATCCAATATTAAATACTTTGTCTTCATAGCCCCAAGAAATTGAATGATAATCTAGAAATTTGGCATATGCATACTCATATGAACTTCTTAAATAATATGATTTATAAAAACCTGCATAACCTCTGTTCATTTGATCACAGCCTTTCTCTAATTAGGCCAGTCTAATGTTATGTGTAATGTTGCGGTCTCGTGCCCGGGTTATAGTCTACTAAGTAGGATCACCGGGTATGCGTTGCCCCTGACTGAAGTTTTACCTTTAGCCTTCGGTTCGGATTAGCATCTCAGCTTTCCCGCTTTATCCCGCAATTTTTAACGTGAGGCGAAGTCCACCACACGGGTTTGTTGCTACAACGCTTTGACCATAAGCTTTTGCATTAGTCATGTCATTAGCGTTGTCGATGAAGAAAATACCTGGCTCTGCAGAGTATGTTGCACAAACGTTAATTAAATTCCATAATTCCTTCGCTTTAATAGTACGGTAAGTGCGTACTTTATAGCCCATTTTCTCCCATTCACGCACATCGCCAACTTTATGCCATTCGCTGTTGTAAATAGCCATCTCTTCTTTTGTATATTCTTCAACAGCTGGGAAACGAAGCTCAAAGTCAGCGTCATTTTCTACAGCTTGCATAAATTCTTTTGTTAATGTTACAGAAATATTTGCACCAGTTAAAAACTCTGGATTGTGAACCGTATAAGTACCACCATCACGCAGTTTGTTTTCCGCTTCACGAATAATAGCCGTATCAAAACCACCTAAGCCTTCGATACCTTTATAGTTAACAATACCTTGATACATCGCTTCCTCTTGGAATGAAAGAGGCTTAAAGTTTAATTTTTCTTTTGCTAGACGAATAATTGTTTTATCCGTTGTATTTTCGATTAGGTATCGTAGAATACGTGGATTTTGCATTTTTGAAATAATAAATTCCACGATATCAGGATGCCAATCTGCCAGCATAATCATTTGTGCCCCACGCTTTTTGTTACAAAAAAATATTTTAAAATACTTTTCCGATGTGGTCATTTCTGCCACATTCTTATGCTTTCACATAAGATCAGACTATATCATCAAAGAAGGATTTGATTTTTTCATATTTTCTATTGAGTTGTAAGGAACCATGACCGTATAACTTTCGAACAATCTTTAACACATCAGCTTTTCGATAAATGAATAAGTCAACGCATCCTTGTTTTGGGTAAACTTTATGGATGGTTAAAGCTAGTTGTTGATTATGCAAAAATTGGAGTAATGATAAAAGCATTTGACAATTACCTGTAAATCCTATTCTCCCACGCTTGGAAAAATGGCCATCTGCATCAAAAAACCCTCTTAAATAAGCCCATTGCAAATCCTCATTTTTAAAATCAATCCAACTTTCAAAACCTGTTTTTCGAGGTGTAATACCCAACCTCATTAAATCATTGCACATTTCTGTTGAATTAATTGTTAAAGAGTATTTGTTTTGTTCATTCGGTGCATAGCGTTGACGGAATTTAATCGCTTCTTGCATAGATAATTCTTTTGCGATATCTTCAAGTAGTTGCCGGTCCTGTTCAGCAAGTGATAAAATAATCCGCTTCGATTTACCACGATCATTTATAGTACCATCACCTGTAATATAACCTACTAAATAAGCCTTATTTGCAGTATCAATATTTTTAAAATAGTGTTCATCATAATGATACTTCTTATTTTTCAGCTTTCCTGCTTGACCAGGCTTTCTTGCTTTAAAAAGATCTAGCTCTTTATTCCATCTAAAGATTGTTCCTCTTCCAATGTTAAGTGTTTTTGCAATATCAACTTGGCTCATACCATTTTCATGCAACTCAATAATTCTTTTAATCAATCGTTCTTTGTCTCGCGCCTCGTAAGGACGTCTCCGTACATTACGATTTACTTCTTCCATGCTTCCACCTCCGATGTGGTTCAAAGTTTAGGAAGGTTCAATAGTCGTTGAACGTTCAACTACGTTTCCATAGATGCTTCGCTGCTGATTGCCCAATCTTTTCTTTTTTCAAGCATTCACGCCTAACTTCACAGTTTACGTTGTAGCAAGAAAAGCTCTCAGGGTGTTCCAGCAATTCACGAGATTTTAATCCCGCCGTTTTCGGTTAACGGGAACCACCTTGTTCGACAAGATGAGTCAGCTTCGCAATATCATCTAACCATGAAACGGAACCAGATGATTTACCATTTACACCACGTGCTAAAGTGTTACGTGGACGCAATGTCGAACCATTCGTCCCTACACCACCACCGCGGCTCATAATTTCCATTACTTGCTTACGATGATCACTGATACCTTCACGTGAATCTGCTACAAATGGCATTACGTAACAGTTGAAGAACGTTACATCTGTTTCAGATCCTGCTCCATAAATAACTCGTCCAGCTGGAATGAATTTTAATGATACTAACTGCTCATAAAACTTCTCAAACCATTCTTGGCGTTTCTCTGGTGTTTTTTCAACAGCAGCAAGTCCTGTTGCATTTCGTTTTGCGATTTGTTCATAAAATATTTCAAGAGGCTTTTCTAGCACGTCAATTGAACGTGTAATCACACCCGTCTCTTGCTCTTTCGGATCATCTAAAGCACTACGGTAATCTTCCTCAATCAAAATTTCTGCTGTTTTCGTAGACATATCAAGCTTTTGGATTGTCCCTAAACCACGTGCAGGGAATTTCGGATCTGACTTCACTGTTAATACGACAAAATCACCGGCTTTTAACGTTTTCTTCTCCGTATCCTTAAACGAATAGCGATCGATCATTACAAGTCTTGATACACCTTTATGCGTAATGTGCATATCAGGTGTTACAGGATGAACCTGTGGAAATTGTTCAATGTCTTTGTTTAACTGTTTAAATTTGTTTACTTCGGGTTGATGATTTGTGAGTACCATCGTTTTGCCTCCCTTATTCTCTACCTTACAAAATAAATACACAATATCATGTGTCGCTAAACACTACATATTGTGTATATTTCTTTAATTAAGATACTATATATAGTTTTTCAATTCAACTCTTGCAATTTCGAATAGAACCCGAACTGCTTGTTATTACAAGGATTGAACGATAAAAAAATATTTTTCTTATACCATTTTTTATTTTTTGAAGTTCCAATCATCACATGCATATTTTTTTTCTTCTAGTGCATGTACATATTCTAATTGCTCCTCAGAAAGTGTAAATGGTTTTAAATCAATTTGCAACGATTTTGCAAAACCATCTCTAAATGCTGTCACACATTGTTCTATCGTCACTGGTTCTTTAACAAGGTTATTGATAGCAACAGCCTTCTCTGGCATCTTTCTACGCATACGGTCCTTCGCCTCTTCACTTGAAAAATTGAAGACAGACAATAATTTTTCTTGATCTAAATCAAGTAAAATAGCTCCATGCTGTAAAATAACACCTTTTTGACGTGTTTGTGCACTACCAGCTACTTTTTTACCTTCCACGACAAGCTCATACCAACTTGGCGCATCAAAGCAAACTGCGCTTTTTGGTTTCTTTAAGTCTGCTCTTTGTTCTTCTGTATCAGGTACACTAAAATAAGCATCCATACCTAGATTATGAAAACCTTGCAATATACCTTCACTTAACACTCTATATGCCTCTGTCACTGTTTCAGGCATATTTGGATAGCTTTCTGATACAATGACGCTATATGTCAATTCATGTTCATGTAAAACAGCTCTACCACCTGTTGGACGACGAACAAAGCCTAGTCCTTGTTCTCGTACCGCTTCTAGATTAATATCTCTGTTTGCTTGCTGAAAATAGCCAATCGAAAGTGTTGCTGGCTCCCACTCATAAAAACGAATGACTGGTGGAATTAAACCTTCACTATGCCAATCAAGTAATGCTTCATCTAACGCCATATTAAAAGAAGGGCTACATTTCCCTGAATTTAGAAAATACCAAGTTGTCATATTTTCATCTCCTACAAATATTTAATTGAACATTAGCAACGTGTACAAAAATAAGTCTCATCACCATAACGTGGGCGTTCCGGCTGGTCGCTTTGTTGCTGCCGCTTCGCTTTCGCACAGTTAAAACATTTGTTGCTGCCGCTTCGCTTTCGCACAGTTAAAACATTTGTTGCTGCCGCTTCGCTTTCGCACAGTTAAAACATTTGTTGCTGTCGCTTCGCTTCAGCACAGAAAACATCCGCTTCGCTGTAGGATCTCATCTGTGACGCTATGATCCTCAAGGAGTCCCCCTGCCTTCACTCCAATCAACCTGAATATGGCATACGTTTTAACAAATGTCATCCTACTCTAGGTGATGATTAAAAAACAATACTTCTCAAAATTTTGACACTCTGCGTTTAGTTCTATTTTTTATTGAAGTAATCGTCCACCCTAGTCTATGAATGTAGTGGGATGATTCCACTAATAACATCCAGAAATTTAGATAGATTAATTCTAGCCACAATGTAATTTATTTTATCAAACTCATTGGACTATCGCTAGCGCATCTTTTATAATAATAAAGAAGATAGAAAGGGGTAAGAAATTTTGTTGAACATACTTATCACAATCGGTGTTATTTTAGTAGTTGTAATTGCTTATATCGGCATTAATGCCCTACGACTAAAAAAAGCCGTAACAAACCTAACACAAGAACAATTTATTGAAGGCTATCGTAAAGCACAGCTTATTGACGTACGTGAACAAAAAGAATTTGATGCTGGTCACATCCTTGGTGCACGCAATGTTCCTTCGACTACTCTACGTCAACGTCACAAAGAAATTCGCCCAGATTTACCAGTATATTTATACTGTCAAAATACAGGCCGTAGCTCACGTGCTGCTCTATTTCTTAAAAAACGTGGCTACAACCAAATTTACCAACTTCAAGGCGGCTTCCGTACTTGGACAGGTAAAGTAAAGTCCAAAAAACAAAATTAACAAATCAATAAGACATTAGTGACTAATATAAATACATCTACTCATGAAACAAAGTAAATTTATTTGTATTTACCTATATCAATTTTGTTTTAAACAAAATGTAAACCATCTCAGATGACTATGAGATGGTTTCTTTTTGCAAAAAATTCTGAGTTTCTACTATATTATATATATTGTTTAACGTCTGACAAGTTAGTTCTACAGAAAAGGATAAAACAACGTGAGGTAATATACTCATTACATTCACATTCCCATCATCAACATGTGGTTGATTTTTTCGTTCCGACTCAGCGCTTTCCTAGGGGCGTCCGATGACCCGCTAATCCTCAAGAAGTCGCTTTAGTCTCCTCTCCAATCGACTTATAAAATGTCATTCATAATTTTCGTAGATGCGCCACTTTATACTACGAATTAAATAGTATCCTTAAATTAACGTATGTCTAAAAATACTATTTTTCGTAAAGTATTTACCTAGATGAACTCCATTCTTCTTTTTTTCTGAAAATGTTTGAAATTTACCCTTGAATAATTAACTAGGCACTGATAGGATTTATAATATCTTAAAATAATGTCATACAGACATACAATATAAGCTATGAATGCTATGGATAACACTATAGCAGGAGCAGTTCTGGAGAGAGCGCATTTTGCGTCGCCGAAGGGTTCACTATCTCAGGCAAAAGGACAGAGGAGTAATATTAACTTTCAACACGAAAGCTATACCATACGAATGTTTTTCTGTATTTACATACAACATCCGTAATCGGTATTTGTTATTCTGTCGTTTACGAGACTAGTGTCATTACTAGTCTCTTTTTTATTTTCCAGTCATAGTTTTTACGTATCTTTGAGGGGGATCAACGTGGAACAACAACAATTAAAACGTGAATTAAAAAATCGCCATGTGCAGCTCATAGCGATCGGTGGAACAATCGGTACTGGTTTATTTTTAGGTTCAGGTAAAGCCATTGCTTTAGCGGGACCTTCCATCATCTTTGCCTATCTCATTGTCGGAACCGCCTTATTTTTTGTTATGCGGGCATTAGGTGAATTATTATTATCGAATACTGGCTATACATCATTTACCGATTTTGCATCCGAATACATAGGTCCTTGGGCAGGTTACATCACTGGCTGGACATACTGGTTCTGCTGGATCATGACCGCTATGGCAGATATTATTGCAGTCGGCGTTTATACACATTATTGGTTTGATATACCTCAATGGGTGCCTGCAATCGGATGTTTAGTACTGTTACTAATTTTGAATTTGTTAACTGTAAAACTATTTGGCGAACTAGAATTTTGGTTTGCCCTTATAAAAGTCATCACCATTGTGGCACTGATTGTTATTGGCCTAATCATGTTATTTACAGGCTTTCAAACAAGCTCTGGCACAGTGACAGTTGAAAATCTTTGGACAAATGGCGGGTTATTCCCGAACGGCCTATACGGTTTCCTAATGGCATTCCAAATGGTTGTTTTCGCCTTTGTTGGTGTCGAATTAGTAGGAGTTTCTGCTGCAGAAACGGCCAACCCTAAAAAAAATATTCCTTCTGCCATTAATAAAATTCCATTACGCATTTTATTATTCTACGTAGGAGCGTTATTTGTTATTTTATGCATTAATCCTTGGTATGAAATGTCTGCATCAAGTAGCCCATTTGTACAAGTATTTACACTAGCTGGTATTCCAATTGCTGCAGGTATTATTAATTTTGTCGTTCTTACATCTGCTGCTTCAGCAGGTAATAGTGGTTTATTTTCTACTAGCCGCATGCTTTTTAATCTTGGAAACAACAAGCAAGCTTCGCCAAAGTTTGCAAAGCTCAATAAAAACAGTGTGCCAAGTAACGCACTCGTTGTTTCTGCAATTGTAGTTTCCGCTGGTGCATTACTAAGTAAATTAATGCCTGAAAATGCCTTTAGTGTTGTGACAACGATTAGTGCTATTTGCTTTATATGGGTGTGGAGTATTATATTAATCTCTCATATCATTTATAAACGTAAAAATCGCGCACTTCATGAAGCATCGATTTTCAAGGCACCTTTTACTCCGTTCGTGAACTATTTAGTACTTGCCTTCTTTGCATTTTTATTAGTAGTCATGTTCATTTCAGAGGCAACACGTACCGCATTACTATTAACACCAATTTGGTTTATTCTACTAATGATTATTTATAAAATGAAAAGAAAGTAATTTTTTCATTGCAAATTAACAATATAATCAACATCATAAAAAAGATGACTCCATTTATGAAGTCATCTTTTTGAATGGATTAAAAAATATTCATATTCCACTCGGTAGCAATATGCTTTAGTAAATGCACTCCAGCTACACTGTTCCCGATGTCATCAATTGCTGGTCCGTAAATGCCAATACCACAGCCAGTAGGAAAAGGTGAATCTAAGCCCGCGTGACTTGGCACTGCCGCTAAAATTGCTCCAGAGACACCACTTTTTGCAGGTAACCCGATAAATGCTGCAAATTTACCAGAAGCATTATACATCCCGCAAGTAACCATCAACGCCTTCGCTAATTTTGCTACTTGTTTAGGAAATAGCTGTGTTTTTAATAAAGGATGATAACCATCATTGGCAATGACTAAACCAATCATCGCTAAATCTGAAACATTTACTTCAATAGCACATTGTTTCAAATAAACCTCTAATGCTTCTTCTACAGGACAGTCTAAAAAGCCAGAATCCATTAAATAATAGGCTAATGAACGGTTTCGATTGGCAGTTTGCCACTCAGATTGATAGACCTCTTCATTAACCTTTAATTCCTTGCCAACGATTTGTTCTAAAAATTGAAGGATTTTCGAAACCTTCTCTTGTGGAGAACTACCGTCAAGCATAGAGGATACTGTAATCGCTCCTGCATTAATCATTGGATTAAAAGGTTTTCCAGGCTGATGGCTTTCTAGTCGAATAATGGAATTGAAGGTGTCACCTGTAGGTTCAACATCTACTCGTTCTAAAACATAAGGTAATCCCCGTTCCATACACGCTAATATAAATGTAATGACTTTTGAAACACTTTGTAGCGTAAATAGTTCAGTTGTGTCTCCAGCTTTCATTTCCTCATTATTAGTACCGATAATCGAAATCGCTAATTGATTTGGCTCTTTTTCCGCTAAAGCGGGAATATAGCTTGCGCATTGTCCCTCTTTCGTATAAGGACGAAACTGTTTCACCCATTCTGCCGCAAGGTGATTATGATGATTGATATGATCTGTCGGCATTTTGTGATCTCCTTTCAAAAAAAACGGCATTTTTACGCCATAACTACTCAATAAATACACTTTACTAAGAAAAAACTTAATAATAGGCAAAAACAGAGTCTCCATAGTTTACCCTACGAAGACTCTATTTGGTATAACTTTTTAAATACTTTTTAAAGTTTTGTATACTTAGCCTTCTGGAATCAGCAAATCATAAGTCTCCTCATTCAGACGTTCCTTCTTCTTCAATATGTGCTGGATTTCAATTTAATCAACAGCAGTCTATTTCATAAGTTTGCATTTCTCAATCAAGTATTTGTTTTTGCATCGCATCATACAGTGTTTTATTTGGAATAAAATATGACGCTGCCCTCACAAAGGCGATTTCTAACGATGTTTCAGTCATTGCGCCTTATATTTTTGATAAATTTTATACTTGATGTTTTTTAAGCGCTCTGTCACCTTTTCATATGGTTGCACGACATTTGGAGACGATCCTCCTATGGTTGTACCGCATAATGCACGCGCGCTTTTGGCATGATATGCTCACGTAAATAGTTTACCCTACCATTCATTAACTCAACAGCTTCTCATACACTTCTTCCCAGATGTGGTGCAGCTGCTGCATGTGTACTTTTCCCTGTAAACTTAAAAGTAGCCGCATAGTTTGCGAGAGAGGTGTAAGTCATAACAGATAGAAATCGACATCATCGAAAATACTAGCCTTCGCCATATAAGCTTTACCTGAACCATTTTCCTCTCTTCAATCACTTATCCACATATACTTTTTAACATAATGTCATCCAACTTCATCGGAACACTTTGATGTTTTATCACCCAATTTTTGAATTTTATCGATTAACTTTCACGTTTTATCAACCAATTTTTGAATTTTATCGATTAACTTTTACGTTTTATCACCCAACTTTTAATTTATATCAACATCCTCATTCCAGGTACACACATTTAAACCCCGAATAAATTTCTTATCCGGGGTTTTGGTTTAAACTATTTTTATAAATCGTTTGCATACATCTTCTTATATAAAATTTCTAATTTCTTCGAGAGCTTACCGTATGCAGTTTGCCAAGCTTTACGAGCTGCTGCATTATCGTTTGTAGCTGGCACGTAAAGAGCATGAACCTCTGCTACCTTTTTCAAATCACTCTCGGCCTGAGTTAGCTTAGAATAGTTTTTCACGACGCTTTTTTCGGAAGCACTAAGACCATCATATGCTGTACGAATTTCTTTTACTTTCGTCTCCAAGTCATCAATATATTCACCATTTACAAGCAATGAATTAATGGATTCCACTAATTTCAAAGCAATTTCATTAGACTGTTGTTGATTTTTATCTTGATCAATAATAGATTGTCTTATTTCTGGACTTACTAAACTCATTTGTTTTGATGTAAGCTTAGCAAAAGCTTTGATGACAGTAGTTGGGTTACTATTAAATGATTTTTCATACGTCTTCATAAATGATTCAACTTTTTTTACATCAGAAACTGCCGTTGTTAAGATGGAAGCATTCGTAATACGTTTTTTATCGCTAGAGCTTAGCTTATTATATTGCTTTGAAAGCTCATTAATTTTTTCCATTGAAACTGTATACGTATCATTTGAGACAATTTTTGCAATTTCATTATTTAATTTAGTGATATCTGGTGCATTGCCATCTTCTAAACGATTATTGAGCAAATCTTCATATTGCTGTTTTGCAAGAAACTGTTGATTTGCAGGTAGTTTTGCATAAGCAGTTTGTACTGTTTGAATTTTTTTCGCTTGTTTCGTAGCATCCGTTTCTTCTCTTGCGGTTTGCACTTTTTTATGGAATGATTTCACACCAGAAAGATCTTTACTAGCCGCTGTTAATAAATAATAGTTTGTTACATACTTTCGTCCAGCGGAAGATAGGTTTTTATATTTTGTTGTTGCTGCATTAACAGCAGATTCAAATTGTACAAATGTATATTTCGTTACATCAGCAAGCTTATCCACATCAGCCTTTAAAGCCAATGCAGCAGCTTTATCAGCAGGTTCCTTACCATTTGTATTAACTGTAATAGTTGGTGTATTTAATAAAAAATCATTTGCATTATAAACAAGTGATTGTTGTAGACTAGTTAACTTATTATAAGCGTTCAATACATTCGTGTAGTTCGTTTTTAACTTACTTTCAGCTACACCTGGCGTTACTGAAAGTTTTTGATAGGCGTCCATATCCTTAACAACTTTTTCAGCTGCTTTAAAATCTTTTTGCAAGGTTACAATGCTATCATATCCGACAATTTTAGCCGCTGAATTTTTCGTTAAGCCCTTATATTCATTGATAATACGGTTTACATTATTAACATGACTTTGCCAAGTAGTTACTGACGGATCAATTGGGTAACTATCAACCACATCGCCTACATAACTGTCGATCTCACTATTTAATTTGTCTATTTGATTGTTTTCCGCGTTTTCTGCTAGAAGTAATGTATGCATATATTTTGCTGGTACAAGTTGAAGTTGTTTATAAGTTAACTTTTCATAAGACGTACGTATTGATTTTGCTGTAGTCACCTGTTTGCTAGGTGAATCTTTTTCTGACAGCTTATCGAAAAGTTTAATAAATTGTTCAATCTTTTTAATATCCGCTTTAGCATCACTTAAAATTGTTTGATTTTGAACAGTTGCTCGGTAATTTTGAGATAATTTTGCTCTATCCTTTTCAATTGTTTCAACTGCCGCTTGTAAAGATTCTAAGCTAGTAGGTACATACTTCGCAAAGGAATTTTCATATGTTAATAATGCTACAATTGTCTGATTGATTCTTCTAACTTCTTTAAATTCTTCGATATCTGCCGGATCTTTCAAAATGTTTTTAATGCTATTGTATAGCGCATCATTTAGATCTAAGCTACGTTGTAATAAATCAAACTTATCATAGGCCTCATCAATTTCTTTTAAATATTTTGGTAGGTCTTTTTCATTAACCTCTTTTACCTTATCTACTTTCTCATTTAACTTGCTAATTAACTCAACATCTGCAGCTGCTCTCTTTAATACATCATAATTTGTTACATTCGCCTTTGCTGCAGTTGATAGTGCCTGATATTTACTTTCCAATGCCGTGACAGCTGACTTAAAAGATTCTAGACTTGTCATATTATATTTGTTGTCATTTATTAGTAAAGTTTTAATGTCTTCAACCATTGAATCAGAAGGTTCATTCGATACTGACCTCACAGCAGAAACATCAGATTCCACGAAAGAAGATCCTACCTTTGCCTTTACTTTAACAATGATATCTTTCATGCCTTTTTCTAAAGCATCTTTAGGAATTCTGTATGTGTCGTTAGTTGCTCCATCAATAATTGTGAAGGATTCACCAACTTTATAAAACCATTGATAGCTATATGTAATCTGACTGCTTTGTAACTTTGCTCCGGCATCATCGGTTACAATTGCACCTGCGACTTGTACCAATTCACCTGGTACTGCATAATTTGAACTACTATCAATTCTTGGAGCAGTTATTGAAAGTTTGAGGTCATTAATCGAACGGGGTTCACTCTTATACTTATCGCCATTTGTTGTAGTCGCTTCCACGAAAACTGCTTTGCCTGCCGCTTCAACTGGTATTGTAAATGACGCAGTTGTAGCACCAGAGATTGGTTTTTTCGTTGAATCGTTAGAACCATCTACATAATACCACTGATAACCATTAACAATTGAATTTGCTGGTAAGTTTTCAATAGAAGCTTTTAACGTTTCATTTACTATATTATTTCCTGTGACGGAAACTGTATTGGCTGCCGCTCCTGCAACTGTTGGTACAATAAGAGCTACCGGGATAGCTGCTGCTGTCAAAAATAATTTTTTATTCAAATTTACATACCTCCTCTATCATCTATTGAATTATATCGGTTACATTTTTAATAATTCTCTTCATTTTATTGAATAATTCTAAAACGTGCATTTTCTCCCTATTTCAATAACAAAAATAATATTTTTTTGATTATAGAATTTGATTCAAAAAATTAACCCGAACAATATAGCAAGTATTTTTGTAATGAGAATGAAGGAGCATGACAATCCTGTAAAGAAGGTGTTTCCAGTTTAAAGATATATATGTATAATACAACTATTATCAGGATATTAATGGATCATCACCAAAACATGTAGTTGATTTCCGTTCCGACTGGGCGCTTTGCCGCTGACGCTTCGCTTTCGCGCAGAGCAGAGCTTCCTGGGGGCGTCCGATGAGCCGCTTTTGGTGCTGCCGCTACGTTTAAAACTACGCTTTCGCACAGAAAACATCCGCTGCGCTGCAGGGTCTCGGGCCAACACGATGTTGGTCACGAAGGCGTTATCACAGGATGTGATGCTTTTAGCCTTCGTTCCTCTATCGCTGATCCCCGAGGAGTCGCCCAGTCTCTACTCCAAGCAACTATTAACATAGTAGACGTTTTAATAAAAGCTCAACCACAACTTTTGATGATGGACCATATTAATAGGAAACAGGAGCTTGATGGAATTATGGAAAATCTATATGAACCTAGTTTAACAAACAATGAAGTAGACAGGACAAGAAGCTATGAGATTGGTAATCTATTTTTTGTTGCTACATTTGGTGGTATTTTTGCCATTACCATACTAGGTATACAAAACGCTAAATGGCTAAAAATTGAGAAAAAACACATACAGTTGTTAACGATTATTAGTATTGTACTTATTATTGCGAAGCTTGCAGTCGTTTACGCAATTGGTCAACAACTCATCCCCATAGATGAAAAATATATTAAATTTATTGGTCGACTATTTGGGGTTGCCTGTTTTTTCATTTTCTTCGCATTTTTAGACAAGCCGTATAAAGAACATTTAGCAGTAGATGGTGGTGCTGAATCATTATGGAAGCCAGGATTTATCGCAATCATCTTCTCTGGCTTAATCGATGCTTTGGTTACGTTATTCTTACTAGCACTATAGGAAAGGAGATATATTTTGAGTGAATTTGAAGAATATGATGAATATGAAAAACCATCCTTTGAAGTTATCGAGCATTATTTTAATATAGGTAAATATCCCCAAGTTATTGAGCTTATTAATGAGGAATTACATGACAATAGTGAAAATAGCCGGCTTTGGTATATGTTAGCCTACAGTAACTATGCAATAAACGAATTTGGTGAGGCTGAAGAACAATTTCATGAAGCGATGAGATTGGGATTCGATGAGGAAATCATATTTTATTTTCTCGGCCATCTATACATGGAGACCGAGCGATGGCAAGAAGCAGAAGAAGCCTTTCTTGAATCACTTCGCTTAAATCCAAATAATGCAGAAACACATGCAGGCTATGCTGTTTTAATGAAACAAACAGGATATCGTGATAAATCAAAGTTATTAATCAATAAAGCATTAGAATTAGATCCGGACAATTCATATGTATTACGGAGAAACTTTATTTTACAAGGTGTACATGGAAGTAAAGAACAACAAATCCTTGCATTAGAACAATATATGAATTCAGCAGATAGTGAAGTGGCAAAATTGCTGCACCTCGGAATAAATGCCTCCTTCCGAAATAACGAAAAAGAAGCGAAAGAATATTACAGACAAGCCTTTCTTTTAAATCCTGAGGATCAAACATTACTAGCTCTATTAGAAGAGATGGAAATTACAACCCACCCTCTGCTAGCGCCTAATCGTTTTATAGAGCGTTTAGGGGGTCCATCTATCATTTGGCTTGTAGGGATTGGGCTAACCTTTTTATTACTAGCACTAGGGTTTGATAGTATAGCCATGCTGTTTTTAAAATGCTATGTAATCCTTGCACTTTATACATGGATATCAGTTCCATTGGCAAAGGGACTAAGAAAAATAAGGGGTTATAGATATGGATAAAATTAAATGGTTACAGCAAATGGTGGAACAAAGCCCAACTGACCCTCAAGCACATTACTGGCTTGGAAAAGAGCTTGCTGAAAACGATCGTTGGCTAGAAGCTATACAATCGTATTCAACAGGCATTTCTCTCTGTACAGATGATACACTACGTATGGAAATCATAAATGAATTAACAAAAACGAGTTTGCAAATTCAGCAAACGAAGTCAGATGAAATGATTGAGACTACTGAAGACATTGCCGCTTCAGCAGAAGCATTGCTTGAAAGAGAAGACAAAAGTGAAGAAACCGAGTCGGATCAAATAATAGATTTTACACCTAGGTTAAAAATTATTGATGGTAAAGCCCCTAAAACAGTAAAAAAAGGTAAGGAACAAATCACTTTTACGGATGTTGCTGGGCTTGATGACTTAAAAAAGACCATTACTTTACGTATTATTAGCCCATTTTATAACAAAGGTCTATTTGCTAAGTTTCGAAAAAAAGTAGGCGGCGGTGTACTGCTCTATGGTCCCCCTGGTTGTGGAAAAACATTTATTGCCAAGGCAACCGCTGGTGAATGTAAGGCTAATTTCTATCCTGTTCATATTACAGACATATTAAATCGCTATATTGGTGAAAGTGAACAAAATTTAAAAGCGGCTTTTGATAAAGCACGTTTTCAAAAGCCAAGTATTATGTTTTTTGATGAAGTAGACACGATTGGTATGAGTCGGTCTAAAGCTTCTGAATATACTCGAGGAATCATCGACACATTCCTTACAGAGTTAGAGGGAATTGATACAAGCACAGATGAAGTACTTATTATGGCTGCTACAAATACCCCTTGGGATATCGATAGTGCCTTAAAGCGCCCTGGTCGATTCGATCGTCTCATCTTTGTCGCTCCACCAGATAAAAAAGCGAGAGAGCAAATTTTTAAATTGAAGCTAGCAGGAAGATATGCTGAAGAAATAGATGTCGAAACACTAGCTGCTCAAACTGAGTTTTTCTCAGGTGCAGACATTGAAAATACGATTGAATTAGCTACTGAAAATGTACTTGCTGAAATTTTAGCTACTGGTGATGAACGTCCTATCACAACTAATGATTTATTACACGTTTTAGAAGAGATACAGCCATCTACATTAGAATGGTTACGGACTGCCAAAAACTATGTGAAATACGCAAATCAATCAGGACTTTACAATGATGTCGAAAAGTATCTTCGTGTTCACGCTAAACGCATATAATGAATAAAATCAAAAAGACATCTCAACTATGATATGCTCCCCATTAGGTAGACAGATTAAAAAATAAAATCTGTTTATCTAGAGGGCACTGAAAAAGTCTATATCTTTTCACATTGCGAGGTATTCAACGATTTAATCGTTGAATACCTCGCTTTTTTCATTTGGCACTGTGACTC